>JAUUZB010000744.1 GCA_030590185.1 Deltaproteobacteria bacterium | reverse complement strand
TGCACCTCGGTGGCGCCGTGGGCGATGGCGGTGCGGATCAACTCTGCGATGCGATCCGCCGGGCTGGCGAGCTGCCGGCCGCACAGCTTGCGCACCTCGGCGTCAACGTCGATGCTGAACAGGGAGCTGTCGAGGCGCTCAGCCATGGGCGTCCCCCCGCGCCTCGATCACCGCTTCGGCGGCGCGCCTGCGCACCGGGTTGGCGTGATCCGCGAGCAGCTCGGAACGATCCAGGAGCCAGTCGAGCCAGACGAAAACCCCGAGGGTTGGATCCGCGCTGGCCAGGGCCGCGCGGCGGGCCACAGCGCTGCTGCGCGGATTGACCGCCACGAAGCGGCGCGGCCATTTGCTCCCCCGGGGGAGGCGCAGACCGCTGAGATCCACGTCCCGGGTGGCGGCGTCGCGCAGACCCGGGCTCGTGCGACAACGCAGGTCGAGCCCGCAGCCCTCGAGGACTCGGTTGGCGCCCGCGATCAGCTGTTGGCTGTGGGCTTCCGGCTCCGCCGAGGGCGCGAGGCGATCGAGCTCATCGAGGTCGACCCCGCGGCCGAGGGCGCGGATCAACTCGCCAAAGATCGGATGGCCGGCGTCGAGCACCGGCGTGCCGCGCGCCGCAGCCGCGGCGGCCAGGGGAGAGCGGTTGCGGCTGAGCCAGAGATTGCCCTCCCGCGCCCGCTCGATCGCCTCGGCCACGGATAGGGGGCGGCCCCGCAGGGTTGGCAGGACGCGGCGGTGCCACAAGCCGGCGACGGTGCGCCACGCGGCCGGTTGGGTGAGGGCATCGCGGAGGATCTTGACCAGGGCCCGCTGCTCCCGGGCCCGGGAGGCATCCGCCGGATCGCCGTCGGCCTCGATGCTCTCGCGTACGTGAAAGCGTCTCCATGCCCAGCCGGCGAGGAGAGCGAGCAAGAGGAGGAGGCCGGTGAGGTGGAGCCAGACGGGTAGATCTCTTGCTCGTTGGACGAGGTTGCCGAGGCTGGACGGGGGAAATCGGGGGTCAGGGCCGAGGCGGGACGGGGGGGCGGTGGCGGTGGCGGTGGCGGGGACGGGCGCGGCGGGGACGGGCGCGGCGGCGGCGGGGGGCGGGGGCGGGTGACGGGGGCGGGTGACAGGCGACGGGTGACGGGTACGGAGGGTGTCGCGAAAGGCTGTCGTACCCGCCTCGTTTGGATCCTCGGTAGGGGCGGGCTTCATGCCCGCCCGCAAAACCAATGCCCGTTCGCGGGAGGGGATAAACCCCTCCCCTACCTTCCGGATATCCGCGGCGCCATTTTGGTCATTTTGCGACACCTTCCTACGGGGTGTGACGGTGCTCGCTGTGACGAGGCGCGGTGCTGCAGAACTCGTGTCACCCGAGGTCGGCCCGCGGTGTGGATCCGGGCGAGCCCCTCGCCGCACCAACGGACGCGGTCCAATCCCCGCGACCACCGTCGGGGTGACACTGGACCCGGTCGCGTCCACGACCCGCCAGCGCCCGGCGGCGTGGTACTCGGTCCAGGCGTGCAGACCGGCCAAAGCGTGGCCGCCGCGGGTGGGGATGCCAACCGCGAGCCGCGCCGGCACCCCTAGGTGCCGCAGAACGAACACGTTGACGCCGTTTTTGACGTCGCAATCACCGGCTCCCACCGCCAGGACCCGCGTCAACCAGGTGCCGGGCCGCTCGGCAAAGGCCTGCACCGTGGCCGGGGCGACGTCGTAGGCGATACGATCACGGATCACGCCGGCCACGGCCCGGGCGCGGGCCGGGCGTCGCAGGACCGAGAAGCGACGCACCTCTGCGGCGAGGTCGGGGGGCAGGGGGACGTTGGCCGTGCCGAGAGCCGCGTTGAGGGATCCCGCGCCGAGGGCCTCGCGACGCACCCGGGCGCGGTAGGTGATGCGCCCGGAGAGCTGCGCCGCACCAGGCGGCGCGATCAACGCCTCGCCGTGCTGATTGCTAAACAACCCGGCGTCAAACCGCCCCCCATCCCGGCGAAGGCTGGCCGGATCGAGGCGGTAACCGGTGGGCAAGGGCAGCAATAACGGCAGCGGCGCGTCGCGAACCTCGAGCTGCACCGTGACACACCGTTGGTGGCCGCAGCGCACCGTGGGCGCGTACGCCCGCCGGGGCCCGGGCGCGGCGCGCACCCAGCCGCGCTGGAGATTGAAACGGTCGAGGGTTAGGGCCTTGAACAGCAGACCGTCCGGGCCGTCGTGACTCAGGCCCCACGGCTGGTGCGAGCCACCGGGCGCATCCAGGATCGCCCCCTGGTAGGCCGCCACGTTCTGATAGGGCCGCGACCCGGTCGCGGGTGGCTCGGACGAACTGGGGGATGAGCCGACGGTGCGAGCCGCGCTCGGGACAACCGTGGTGGCCACGGACGATGAGCCGACGGTGCGAGCCGCGCTCGGGACAACCGTGGTGGCCACGGACGATGAGCCGATGGTACGAGCCGCGTTGGGGACCACCGTGGTGGGCGCGGCCGAGGCGCCGAGGCCCGAACCCACCCGGGCCGAGCCGGGGGAAGCGACCGGAGCGCGTTGGCCTGCTTCGGATGCGCCGGTCCACGGCAAACGCGGGGCGGCCAACAGCAGGACAACCGCCAGCAACACCGCCAGCCACAGCCCCACCACCGTGATCATGCCCGCGCCCCCGGCCCGGCGCACGCCATTCTCTAGGGCGTCCCGCAGGCGAAGGGTCCAGGGCCTCGGACAGGCCCGATCGATCACGTGCGCCACCAACCGCCGGACCCGCTTTTGTCCCAACCGCACCAGCCGGCGCAGGGCGCGGCTCTGCATGGGTGCGCGGCGGGAGAGGACCACGTCTAGGTCGTCGCTGTTGATCAGGATCACCGGTGACAGTCCGTCCACGGTCTGGGCCCCGGTGGGCGCTGCACCGTCCGGCTCGAGCTCCTCCAAGAAACTGACCGTGGTGACCAGCAGGCCCCTGGCGTAGAGCTCGACGCGAGGCTCTGGGCCGAGGCCGACCACGCCCTGGGCGGCGCGGCTGTGGAAGCGCAGCACAAAGGGGCCGTCGAGGCTCATTTCTTCGTCGATCCGCTCGCCGTTGAGCCACACCGGCAGGCGCTCGACGCCCGGGCCGCTGCGGCGCAGGTACCGGCAGTAACGCCGCAGCCCCTCGCGCACCCGCGCCTCGAGATCCCCGGCGCTGTCCGCCGGGCGCTCGAGCACGACGCGGGTGCCGGGCTCGCTGAGCCCGCACGGTACGGCCGAGACCTCGGTCAAGTCGGTGCCCAGGGCCACGCCCCACCCAGCGTCGGGATCGCGGCTGGCGCGGCCGCGGGGCCCAACGGGCCGGGACTCGATCAGAATGCTATCCGGCTGCCAGCGCAACACCGACCAAAAGCCGACCCCAAAGTGACCGGCCGTCGATCGGTCCCCCTCCTTGCTCGAGGCGTAGAGCCGAAACAGATAGGCCTGGGCGTGGGCCAGGGACATGCCCGCCCCGTCGTCATCGACCAGGATCCGCTCCCGGCCCCCTTCGACCTGGGTGACGACGCGGATGCGGGTGGCGCGCGCGTCACGCGCATTCTGGGCGAGCTCGCGCAAAAAGACGTAGCTGTCATCGCCGTACCGGCGCCCCTCCTCGAGGGCACGGGCCAGAAAAGTCGCTGACTCCATCATCTCCAGACTGCCAGATCAGCTCCGAGCTGGCGACCTCCCCTCGGGTCTCGATCCGGTAGCCACAGG
>JAUUZB010000589.1 GCA_030590185.1 Deltaproteobacteria bacterium | reverse complement strand
GACCGCCGAGCCACACACGTAGGCGACACTGGTGCTGAACGCGCTCTCGGTCACGTAGACGCGGAAGGCGCGCACCTCGGCTCGGTCGGTCCCGTAGCAATCGCCGGTGGAGACTACCTTGGCCACGATCCCTTCGCCCGACTCGGTCTCAACCGTGGTGCGCCACTGCCCCTCGCCGGGCTCGTCGCTGCCCACGGCCACGATCCTGATGCGGCTGGTCCGCAGCCCGGCGCTGCCGGTCCCACAGTCGGTGGTGACGTCGAAGCGACCCTCGAAGTCCTTGGAGGACTGGCACTCCCCCGAAACGGAGTTCCCCATCACCAGCAGGTAGGCCGCCAATAGCACCAAGAGATTGACGAGGAGACGCAGGGGGCGCCCTGGGAAACTGTTTGTCATGCCTTATCCGCCGTGCTTCGGGTTTTTGCAGTCTAACACCTGGCGGGCGGGGCGCAAACGTGCCCGGTCAGTGGTGTCAGTGCCCCTCGCCTCGCACCGCCTCCCACATCTGCTGGCTGCGGAAGCGCAGGCGGCCGCGGATCTGCTCCCCGCGCTGCTCCGCATCGCGCTGCGGGAAAAAGACCGCCCCGAAGTAACGACGCGGCTCATCTATCTCCGGCAGGTGGGCGTCGCCCCACGAGAAGGTCATGGTGGCCGCCCCATCCTGGTAGGCCTCGAATCCGGCCGCGGCCAAGAAGGCATCCAAGACGCCCTCCTCGTCCCGCCCGTGTCC
This sequence comes from Deltaproteobacteria bacterium, assembly GCA_030590185.1. The sequence goes on along the minus strand of JAUUZB010000589.1, from coordinate 3,530 downwards.
ATAAATGATACAGGGGTACTCGGTACAGTCGACGCTGGCGATCTCGATGTCGTGCGCCTCATCGCTGGCCGCCCGGCGGAAGGCCTCCAGCAGGGCCTTTTCGCGAAAGCGAGCCTCGAGGTCCACGGGCGCCTCGACCGCCGGGTAGTCGATGCCGTTGCCGTTCTCGTTGCCGGCGCTCAGCATCACCTCGAGCTCCTCGACGTGCAACTGCAGGCGCAACAGGTCGTTGCGGCAGGGCTCACAGAAATCCTCGGCCAAGGCCCCTGGGGCGGGCACAAAGCGCGTGCCAACCATCGGACGGGGCTCGGACACCAGCCAACCGGCCAACTCCGGGGCGGCCGCGTAGCCAACGCCCAGAGCCACCAAGGTGACCAACAGGTGTGAGGCGAGCAATCGCACCGGATCTCCTCTGTGTGCTCGACGGTCTTACGCTGGCCAACGGTCCGCTGTCGAGGGAAATTCCCCGGGGCGGACTACCTCAATATAGATGAGGTTCGTTGCCCGCCGTGCTAGTGGGAGAAACGGAGCTCAACCGGTGACACCACGGCGGCGTTGGACTTTTGGCGCACTCGCGACGATCGCTGTGCTTCTGCTCGGAGTTGGGGCAGGACGCTGGCAGGTCATCGCCTGGATCGGCGACCTGCCGCCCTACTCCCACGACTTCGGCGAACGCGAGGTGCAGCGGGTGGCCATGCGCGACGGCGCCCGGCTAACCACGCAGATTTACCGCCCGGCCGGAACCGGGCCGTGGCCGACCCTGCTGGTGCGCAGCCCTTACAACAGCTTTCGCTCATTTGAGACGCTCTGTAAGCTCTTCACCCGCTACGGCTACGCCTGCGTTCACCAAGATGCCCGCGGCCGCTTCGCGTCGGAGGGGGAGTGGACGCCATTGCGCAACGAGCGCGCCGACGGCCTCGACACCCTCGCCTGGCTGACCGCCCAACCGTGGCAAGACGGCAACCTCGCCCTGTTCGGTCCCTCCTACCTCGGCGTGGTGCAGTGGGCGATGGCGGACGCCCTGCCGCCTGAGGTCAAGACGATCATCCCTACGGTCATTGGCACTGATTTTTACACGATGGCGTACCAGAACGGCGTCTTCCGTCACGAGATCGCCACCGCCTGGGCAGCGGTGATGCCGGACAATGAGATGCGTTTCGAGAACGGTGGCGCCTATCGGGATGCCCTCACCCACCGGCCGATGATCGAGATCGACGAGCGCTTTTTTGGGAAGCGTATCCCTTGGTTCCGGGAGATGATGACGAGCCAGGGATCCGGCGACGCCTTCTGGCAACAAGCAGAGCTCGTCGCGCTGCACGGCGTGCCGGAGCGCACGACCGTGCCGGTGTTGATGGTCGCCTCCTGGTACGGGTTTTTCTGCGGCGCGCAGCTCGACATCTTCGAGCGACTCCAGAGTCGCGCCCAGAGCAAGCTGATCGTCGGGCCGTGGAGCCACGTGCACCGGGACTTCGGCGATCTCGACCTTCCCGGCAGCCGCGACCTCGGGGACCAACTGCGCCTCTTGCTCGATTGGCTCGACCACCACCTGCGCGGTGCGCCGTTGGCGCAACCCCGGGGCGTGGTCGAGACCTACGTGATCAACGCAGGGGCGTGGCGCACCCGGCCGGCATGGCCCCCGCCTACCGAGCCCCGGCGGTTCTTCTTGGGCAACCTGGCCGACGCCGGGCGCTGCGACGGCGGTCGCCTGACAGCCACCCCGCCCCTGGAGAGCCAGCGTGTCACCTTCACCTATGACCCGAACGATCCGGTCCCGACCCGCGGCGGTGCTGGACTGCTGGCCTTCGCCATCCCCGGGTTCGGCGGCGTGGAGCCGGGCAGCTTCGATCAGGGTGAGCTGTGCGAACGGCCGGACGTGCTCAGTTTTCTGTCGGAGCCCCTCGTGGCGCCCCTCCACCTGGTTGGATCCGTGCGGGTCGGGTTGACGGTCGTCTCCGACGCCGCGGACACGACCTTTACGGCCAAACTCGTACAGGTCACCCCCAGTGGCGCGGCATTCAATATCCGGGACGGGATCACCGCCTTGAGCTATCGCAACGGCTCGCCCGCGCGGTTGGCCTACGAGCCGGGCACGCCGATCACCATCGAGCTCACCTTGGCGCCGATCGAATGGCTCGTCCCGGCCGGGGCGCGGCTGCGCCTCGACGTCTCGTCATCGAACTTCCCCGCCTATCACCCCCACGCGAACATCGCCGGGCCGTGGGCGATGCAAACGGAAACCCGAATCGCCAATCAGGCCATCCTCGCCGGAGCGGAGGCCGAGGCGTTCATGGAGCTACCGCTGCTGGTCGGACCGTGACGAGGCCGAGAGCTCTGACGGTTGACGGCCCCCCCGGGCGCCTACGATAGTCTCGACATGTTAGCCGGTCGCTACCGTGTGGTGGGTTCTCTCGGGAAGGGCGGACAGGGGGAGGTCTTTGACGCCGTCGATACCTGGCACGCCGAGAAGCCGGTGGCGATCAAGCGGGTGGCACCGGCGGCCTACGGCACCCTAGCGGCGGAGTTCCTCGCCCTGCGTAGCCTGCGGCACGAGGCTCTGGTGGAGGCGATCGACCTATTCACCGAACCGAACGGCGACGCCTTTCTGGTGGAGACCCGCGTCAATGGCACGCAGCTGCTTGGCTGGTCCCGGGACCGCAGCGGGCCCGACGTGCTCGCGGTGCTGGCGCCGGTGGCACACGCCCTCGCTCACCTGCACGCCCGCGGCCTGGTGCACCTCGACCCGAGCCCGCGCAACGTGTTGATCGTCGATGAGGGCGAGACGCCGCGAGCCGTATTGATCGACCTCGGGTTAGCGCGACCCCGGGCCCAGCCGGGTTCGGCCGGCACGCCGGGTTTTATCGCGCCGGAGGTTCTGGCCGGCGACGGTGCGACGGAAGCGGCCGACATCTACGCGCTGGCCGCCACCCTGTGCGTGGCCCTCGGCGCCGACGTGCCACAGCTGTGGGAGAAGCCGAGCCGGGAGCCCCTCGACGACGCTCTCCCGGCGGAGGTGGCCGCTGGCGCCCGTGAGCTGCTCGACGCCTGCCTCAGCGACGCCGCCGCCTCCCGGCCGGACGCCCTCACCGTGGCTCGACGCCTCGCCGAGCTCGGCGGGATCGAGCTAGGGCGAATCACCCGACCGCAAGCGCTCGTGCCCCTGTGCGGGCGCCACGCTGAGCTCGACACCTTCGACCGCTGGCTCGAGACCGAGGTCGGACTGCTGCGGGTGGTGGGCGCGCCCGGCATGGGCAAGACCGCGTTACTCGAGAGCTGCTCCGATCGCGCGCGCTTGGCCGGCTTCGTGGTGCTGCGCGCTACCGCCGACGACCCGGACGCCGCCGGTGAGCTCGCCCGCCAAGCCCTCGCGACCCTTGCCCCGGATGGCGTAGGGCATGAGGGCCTGCGCGAGTTCCTACCGGACAGCGGTTCCACCCACGCCCGCAGTCCCCAACAGCTCGGTGATTTGCTGGTGCTCGGCCTCGACCGCCTGGTGGGCGCCCCGCGGGTCCTCGCCGTGCTCGACGACGCCG
>JAUUZB010001137.1 GCA_030590185.1 Deltaproteobacteria bacterium | reverse complement strand
GTGATTCCGTTGGTCGGGTTGCGCTTTATCCACCTCGAGCGGCCGTACGCGGAGCAGATTGCCCGCTACATCGCGGATCGCCGCGAGCGGGTCATGCAGGCCGCCTGAGGCACCGCCCACGATTATGCTGTCCCCCCCCCGAGCCTGGCGGAGCCTCCGCCCCGTGGCCATCGCCCTGGTGGTCTCAGCCGGGGTGCTCATGGCGGCGCCGGTCAAGGCCGAACCCTCCGCGGAGTGGATCCTCTGGGATCGCAGCCCCCAGGCGCGCTCCGTGCGGTTTGATCTCATGGTGAACGCCGGGTTCTTCGGCTCCCTGCACACGGGGATCGGCGCCTGGCTGAGCTTTCCGGTGCTCGAGGACGGCATCATCGGCTCGCTCAACGACGAGCTCAGCATCGAGGTCGGCAGCTATCTTCAGTTTCACAGCAGCTACTTCACCTGCGCCAACCGCTGGTTCCGGGTGACCCCGGTCGGCGGCTTGAAATGGACCTTCTACCTGACCCGTGAATGGCGCATCTTTGCCAACGTCAAGATGGGCGCCAGCATCCCCTTTGCTGCCGAGAACACCTGCAACGCCTCCCAGACCCAATTCGTCACCGTTGACGGCTCAGGTGGGGTGGGCGTTTATTGGGAACCCGCCAGCGGGGTCGGCCTGCGTCTCGAGATGAGCAATTTCGGGCCCGCCGCCGGACTGGCCATCGCCTTCTAGCCCTGTCCCACCCCCGCCCATAAAATCGGCCCCGCCCCCACCGGGACATACATAACTATCTGTTTTTATTGATTGTTTGTTGCCTCCGGCGACAAACGCTTTATGCTGGAGGGGTGAAGAGGTTCGCGTTCATCGGGCTAACGTCGGCGTTGCTGGCTGGCTGCGGCGCCGAGACCGACGTCTTGAACCCCTTGCCCGTGGCGCCGGAGGCTGACCTCTGCACCTATTGCGAGCTCGAGCCGGAGGAGGAGATCTGGTTTGAGCCGCCCCCGCCCGCGCCGCAAATTGAGGCCACCCCGACCGAGCTAGGATTCTTTGGCAGCATCGATTCGGAGGCGGTGCGCTCGACGCGCACGGTCACCATCACCAACGGGACCTCCTCCTGGGTGCAGGTGACCCGTGTCTATGTCGTCGACGCCGAGAGCCTCGCGGTCGGCGGCGGCGACGCCATGTATTTCGATGTCGAGGAGCCGGATCTCGATGAGCCCCTCGGCCATGGGGACAGCTTGGAGCTGCTGGTTTCCTTCGTGATGAGCAGCCACCAACGCAGCGCCCTGTTGGTGGTCGAGACCACCCACCCGGCGCACAAGTCGCTGGTGGTGTCCCTGTCCGGGAAGATCTTCGTCGGCTGGTGAGGCCGCTCAGACCTGCGCGAGCGCCTTGAGCTGCTTGCAGTCCTCGACCATGCGCTCGATCCAGGCGCTGACCTTGGAGGCGATCGAGAGGTCGGCGTAGTCCGGCAGCGGACGCTCGTCCACGAAGCGGGCGATGGCCTGCTGCGCTTCGGGCGCCAGCTTGAGGAAAGTCAGCGCCAGGCCGACGCCCGAATCCTGCGGCACCAGGTCGACCACTCGACAGGTGGCGCGGATGGCGCGTTGTTGTTGGGGCAGCTTGAAGCGGACGCGGATCAGCGTGCCCGGCCAACGGGGTCGGTCGGTGGTGACCAGCATGCCGCCGAGGCCGATGTCCCGGGCCTGCAACGGGGGCCCGGCATCGAAGGTTTCGATCGGGACGGTGGTGATCGTGCGAGGGACGGCGCGCCTGTCAGCATCCATGGCCGAATTGTGGGCCGCCGGCGTCGGCGGCGCAAAAAAGCGGCGGCTTGAAATTCGAGCCCAGCGGTAATAACCCATGCGTGAGCTCATCCCATGTTCGACGATCTGCCCCGGCCCCTGCTGTTCGCCCACCGCGGCGCCAACCGTTTCGCGCCGGAGAACACCCTGCCGGCCTTCGACCTCGCCGACCGGACCGGCGCCGATGTCCTCGAGCTCGACGTGCACCTCACCCGTGACCACGAGGTGGTCGTCCTCCATGACGTCACCCTCGAGCGCACCACCGACGGCCACGGCCCGGTCAAGGAGAAGAGCTACGCCGAGGTCGCGGCCCTCGACGCTGGCTATCACTTTCGCACCGCCGGCGGCGAGCCGCTGTTTCGCGGCAAGGACATCGCGGTGCCGCGGCTCGAGGAGGTGTTGCGGGCTTTCCCCAAGCGCGGCTTCAACATCGAGATCAAGCAGGCGGTGCCGAACGCGGTGCCGGCGGTGCTCGAGGTGCTCGAACGGGTTGGCCCGACCAACGTGCTCTTGGCCGCCGGGGATGACCCGATCATGCGTCTGCTCGAGGCGGCGGAGCCGGGTTGCCCCCTCGGCATGTCCTTCGGCCAATGCAAGCGGGCCCTGCGCGGGGCCTACTTCGGCGGTATCCCGGCGGCCTTCCGGGGCCGGGCGCTGCAGATCCCGAACCGTCACCGGGGTGTGCCCGTCGCGACCTCGCGGGTGATCCGGCGGGCGCGATCGGCGGGGTTAGAGGTCCACGTCTGGACGGTCAACGCCCCCGCCGAGGTGCAGGAGCTGTTGCGGCGCGGAGTCGACGGTGTGATGAGCGATGACCCGGGGGCGCTCGCC
>JAUUZB010000571.1 GCA_030590185.1 Deltaproteobacteria bacterium | reverse complement strand
CGAGGTAGGACCGCCGCCGACCTCGAGCAGCCGCGGCAGGGCGAGCTCGCCGAGGTTGGCCAGGGCGAGTTCGGCCGAGGTCATGACCGTGTAGGAGCTGTCCTCGAGGGCTGCCAGCAGCGGCTCCACCGAAGCCTCGTCGTCGATCCGACCGAGGGCCCGGGTGGCCTGGACTCGTACCTCCCAGAAGCTGTCCTGCAGCGCCTGCCGGAAGGCGTGGGCCACCACCGCGCTTTGCTCGCCCACGACGCGCAGGGCAAATGCAGCCTCCCGTCGCACTGCGGCGTCCTCGTCACCCTCCAAGGTGTCGATGAGCGGGGCGATAGCGGCCGCGTCGACCAGCTTGGCCAGCGCCCGTGCCGCCTCCAGGCGGACGTACTCGGAGTGGTCCTTGAGAGCGCGGATCAGGGTCGGAACGCTCTTGGGATGTGCGATGTTGCCCAGTACGATGACCGCGCCGGAACGAGCCCATGCCGCGAGACCGATCTTGGACATGGAGATCTGGGCGGTCTCGACGATGTCGCTGTCAGGGTCGCCCATCAAGGTGCGTATGGGTTTGATCGCGGCTGCGTTTTTGATCTCGCCCAGAGCGCGCACCGCCCGCAGGCGCAGGCGCTTGTTGGTCTGCTCGAGGGCGTCGCGGATCAGAGACTCGAGGGGCACGTTGGAGACGTGGACCATGTCGATCAGGTCGTCGACCACCTCCTCGCCGTAGGCGGAGAGGGCGGTGGTGGCGGCCAGGCGGACGACGTAGTAGGTGCTGGAGAGGCTGTTGAGCAGCGGGATGATCGCCCGCGAGGCGCGGATCCCGCCCATGGCGAGGATCACGTTGTGGCGGTGGAGCTTGGAGATGGTGCGATCGAGGGCGGCGCACAGGGGGTCGACGGCTGCGGTGTCAAAGCTCACCAGGGCGTTGACCGCGGCGCTGGCGGTCGTACGGTCGCTGTCTCCGAGCATGACGATCAGCGGCTCGACCGCCGCCGGGTCGTCCAGGCGGCCGAGGCCGCGAGCGGCCTCACGTCGCACCGCGCTGACAGGATCGGTGGTGGCCTCGATGAGCGGCGCCACGGCTCTGGGGTCGCGGCTCAGGCCGAGGGCCTCGGCCACCCCGGCCCGGACCACCCGACTCTTCAGCTTCATGGCCTCCACCATCTCGTCGAGGCCGCGGGTGGAGCGGCGTGACAGGGCATCGACCACCAGGTTGTGGACCTCGCTGTCGGGAATGGACAGGAGCCGGATGAGCCGCTTGATCTGGTCGCCGTCCACGGTGTCGGGGATGCGGCGGATGAGGTCCGAGATCGCCAGCAGGGCCTGGTTGTGGACCACCCAGTCCGGGTCCTCCAGCGCCCGTGCCAACACGTTGACCACACCCAGGTCGCCGAGCCGGCCGATGGCCGTTACCGTCGCCCAACGGATCCGGGCCGATGGGTCCTCGAGCAGCTTCGGGCGGCACAGGATCTCGACAGATTGGGGATCACCCAGCTCACCGAGCGCGATCACCGCGGCGTGGCGGACGTCCGGATCACGGTCGCCGAGGGCGCCGGTGAGGGCCTCGAGCGTCTGGGCGTCCCGCTCGTGGTGTGCCAGGCGGAGTGCGGCCCGACGGCGGGTCTGCCAGTCGTCAGCGCCGGCGAGCTGCTCGATGAGCGTCTCTGTAGTCTGGTGCAAAATAGTCATGCTCCACCTCTCAGCGGTGCTCGATGTGTCCCTCGCAGACGCCATCCTGACGGAAGCCGGTGACCTCGTACTTGCACTTGACGCCGGACAGGATCTCGGCCGAGGCGCGGAAGCAGCCGATCCGGGCGCAGGTCAGGTCGCGGATGGTGAAGCTGCTCTCGAGCAGGGTCTCGCACGGACCGCGGTAGGGGCAGTCGACGATCCTGAGCTCGACGCGGTGAGGGTTGACCTGGGTGAGCTCGAACTGCGAGGCGTCGCGGAACAACCCTGCCCGGACCCCGACCTCGATGTGGTTCTCGATCGCCTCCTTCACCGTCTCGGCCCTGGGGACCGTGATCCCGTACTGCTCTTCCAGGACGCGGAACCAGCGCACCGTGGCGTGCTCGTAGCCGCGCTCGCAAAAGGCCCGGGGCAGGGTGCCGTGGAAGTCTCGGGCCGTCTCCTCCAGGGCTAAAAGCCAGGAGCGGGCGATGTCCCAGCCACCATTTTCGCGGTTCAGCGGTTGTACCATGCTCTTCCTCGTTTCAGGTCGTGGAACTCAGGTTTTTTCACCTGCGATCCCGAATCGACACGGCGAAGTGTGGCGACCAGCGTCAGGAACTCAGGCATCCGACCCCTCGCATTCTTCGTCCTCAGTGTCCAGCAGCCCCAGCCGGCCGAGCGCGCAGCGAATGGCCTGCACGCTCAGGGCGATGTCCGTTTTGTGGGCAAAGCGATCACGGAGGTGCTCCAGGTCGCCGCCGGGATCGGCGGCCCACAGCATCAACAGCTCGCGGCGCTCATCGGTGCCCAAGGAGGCCAGCTGGCGTTCGATGGCCTCGCCGCTGGCGGCGTCGTCGATCTCCGCCGTCGAGCGGGCGAGGACCTCCAGAGTGTCGCGGGCGATGGCCAGCTCTTCGTTGGTCGGAATGACCAAGACCTGGGTCGAGCCCGAGGATATGGAGGTCGCCCCGCTGTCGGTCTTGTCCTCGTCGATGACGATCCCGAGGAACTCCAGGTTGCACAGCGTCTGGGAACGTACCCTGGCGGCGTTCTCACCGATGCCGCCGGTGAAGACCACCGCGTCGACGCCGCCCAGGACCGCGGCGTAGGCGCCGATGTACTTGCGTACCCGGTGGCAGAACATCTTGAAGGCCAGCTCGTGGCGTTCGCTGCCCGAGTCCATGGCTTCGACGATCTCGCGCATGTCATTGGAGGACTCGGAGATGCCGAGCAAGCCGCTGCGCTTGTTCATCAGGGTGTCGACGTCGCTGGGGGAGAGGTGCTCGCGCTGCATCAGGTATGGCGCCACGGCCGGGTCCAGGTCCCCGGTCCTGGTTCCCATCATCAGGCCTTCGAGGGGGGTGAAACCCATCGAGGTGTCGACTGAGTGGCTGCCGGCAATGGCCGCCACCGAGGCGCCGTTGCCGAGGTGGCAGGTGATCAAGCGCAGCTCCTCGAGGGGGCGCTCGAGGAGCTCTGCGGCGCGCTGCGCCACCCACCGGTGCGAGGTGCCGTGGAAGCCATAGCGGCGGATGCCGAGCTTGCGGTACAGGCCGTACGGCAGGGGATAAAGGAAGCTCTCGGCCGGCATCTGCTGGTGGAAGGCGGTGTCGAAGACCGCGACCTGGGGCTTGCCCTCCAAGAGCCGCTCACACACGTCGATACCCTTCAGGTTGTGTGGGTTGTGCAGCGGTGCAAAGGCGCAGCAGCGGTCGATGGTGGCCCGGACCTCGGGCGTGATCAGCACCGAGGCCGAGAAGTCCTCGCCGCCGTGCACCACCCGGTGCCCAATGCCTTCGATCTCGTCCACAGACGAGATGACTCCGTCACGTGGATGCATGAGCGTCGACAGCACCAGGTTGACCGCCGCGTCGTGGTTGGGGACCTCGGTGATCTCCCGGATCTCATTCTCGTCGCCGCGCGAGTAGCGCAACATGGCGCCGGTGGAGCCGATCTTCTCTACCAAACCGCTGGCTAGCACATGCTCTTCATCGGTTTGAATGAACTGGAACTTGACCGACGACGAGCCGCAGTTGAGCACCAGAATCTTCATCATTCCCCCCGCTGGTCGGGGCTGCTGGTGCCGGCCCCCGAGGCGGAAGGATAGCAGAAAAGGGCTCGAGGTGAATCGGTTTTCAGGCCCACGCAGCGCACGCGTGAGGAGGGATTGGTGGGCGATTTCTGTCCCGTTCGGGTCGGTATCGACGCCGCGCGAGCGGTTGAGAAATGTGTTCGAAGCTGCGAAATGATACACCGTCGCAAGCTTGTGCCATTTTTCACATTCCGCTATCATGGCGCGCGCCACGCCGGGGTTGCTGCGAGGGGAGCCGCCGAGCGAGCACAGCGAAACAGAGAGGGAGCCTATGGTGAACGTCGCGAGCCCCACTCGCCCCGAAGACCGCCGCGCCGTCGAGAGGATCGGCGAGCTCTCCGGTGAGAACATCTTCATCTGCATCCAGTGTGGTACGTGCTCGGCGGTCTGCCCGATGGTGGAGTCCATGGGATTCACCACGCGAAAGGGGATTCACCTGCTCCAGTTCGGGCGGACCGACGAGGTGATCCAGGCCAAGATCGGCGATTACTGCGCCTCGTGTCACTCCTGCAACGTGCGCTGCCCGAGGGGAATCGACGTCCCGCGGGTTTTCGAGGCTGTGCGGTTGCTTGCCCTG
>JAUUZB010000979.1 GCA_030590185.1 Deltaproteobacteria bacterium | reverse complement strand
TAGCAAGCGTAGCGGGGTTGTCAAAAAGCCCCCCAGGGGATGGTGACGGTTCTGGTGATGGGAGGGACTGAGCTGGCCGTTGACACGGTACTTCGCCGTGCAGTACGTCCCGCAGATGGGCCAAGACCTCACGCCGGTCGACTACTTCGAGGTCGTGCTGCCGACCATGCTGCGCTGGAAGGGCCCGGCGGCGGCGGCTCTCGGCACGACGGTCCGGTTCGAGGTCACTGGCCGCGCCGGCGGAACCTGGACGATTCGCCTGCGTCCCCCCAAGGCCGGTGTGGTCGTGGGGGCGGAATGGAAGGCCGATCTGGTGATCCGGATCACCGCCGGCGAGCTGATCAACATGCTCACCGGTCGGTTCGACGCCCGCAAGGCCATCGGCGAGGGCAACATCGAGCTCTCGGGGGATATGACCGCCCTCAAGCGCATCGGCTTTTTGTTGCAGGCGGGCGGCAGTCAGGCCGAGGTCCGCTCGGGCCCGTCCACCGGCCCGGTCACCGATTGAGTTTGGCATGAAGACGACTGGCTCCCTGCATTCCGCCGTCTCCTCCCTGCAACAGGTGATCGCCGATTCGGCCGCCGCCGGCGCCAAGACGCCCGAGGCGGTCAAGCAACAGGCGGCCAAGGCCGACTTCCCCTATCCGGAGCTCGCCGCCCAGGTCTTCAAATTTCTCCAAGCGAGGCCGAATGCGCCGCTCGCCAAGGGGCTCGGCGCCGACGACATCTCCGATGCGTTCATGACCCTGCTGATGGACGCCGATTCGGTCAAGAAGCTCGGCGCGGGCAAGGCCAAGAACCCCTGGCTGCAGGTGCGCTCGATTCTGCGCCAGACCGGCATGAACGTCGGTTCCAGCCTGCTCGAGGTCTACAACACCGTTCGTCAAACCGGGCTCGGCTATGCCCCGAGTATCCTGCAGCTCGCTGGCAAGCTCGGGGAGCTGTTCGCCAAGCTCGGCCCCAAGGGCGATGCCGCCGCGCTTCGGGATCTGGGCCGGGCCCTCGGTCTGTCGCCGTGGCAGATCGCCCTGGCTGCCGCATGGATGAAGCGGCGCAAAAAAGACGAAGACTTACCGACCGACGCTGACCTCGAGGAGATCTTCGCGGACGAGGAGCTCATGCAAGAGCTCCTGCAAACCGAGGGACCGTGGGCGGTCTACACCGCCCAGGCACAGACCCTGCGCACCCTGCGGCGTTTTGGGGAGAGCCTCGAGGAGCTCGCGGAGGCGGTGGAGTAGGCGCTCCAGGTCGCGATTTCTGAGCCCGTTTGGCCACCAACGCCCGGCGACGGCGCCCCCGGGTTCGTCGGGACGCGTCATTCCAACTAGCCGAAATCGTCCTCATTTTCTGTGGCGAAGGTGGTACGCCGACGCTACCATCCGCTCCGATCTTGAGGAGTGAACCGGAACGCCGACCGGCGTCCGATGGCGGGGAAAAAAATCATGGAGATGACTGTGGCAACCACTTGGCGACGGATTGCATTCGCAATGACTCTTGGTCTCTCGGTCGGTTGCGGTACCGGCACGGTCAGCGGCACCGGTGCCACCGGAGGGGATGGCGGCACCGGGGGTGGTGTGGGTGGAGGTGGTAGTGGCGGTAGCGGTGGCAGCACTGGGTTGACGCTCACCGGCCTGTCGGTGACCCCCGACCCTGCCAACGCGGGCACCCTGTTGACCATCGAGCTCGACGCCTCTGAGGCACCGGCCGCGAATCCGGCCGTCACGGTCGACGGCAACGCGGCGACCTTCCTGGCCGAGGCGAGCCTCACCTACACCTACGAGTACACGGTCGACGGTAGCGAGACCGAAGGGGCGGTCACGGTCGTGGTCACCGCCGAGGACGCGGATGGAAACGCCGCCAACCTCCAGGGCACCGTGACCCTGGACTTCACCGCGCCGGCGTTCACGAACATCGTGGCCGCGCCGGATCCCGCCGGCTCAGGCGACACCCTCACCATCGCCTTTGACGCCTCCGAGGCGCTGGCGGCGGATCCCGTCGTGACGGTGGCGGGCAACTCCGCGACCTTCGTGTCCGAGAGCGCCCTGGTCTACACCTACTCCTACGCCCTGACCGGCAGCGAGGGCAGCGGCGCGAACGCCATCGATGTCGCTGGCGATGATCTGGCGGGCAACGCTGGCGCCGGGTCCGGCTCGGTCGAGATCATCCTCGGTGACTACTATCCGATTACCGTCACACCGGACCTGGCCCGGGCTGGCGTGACCGTGGAGATCAGCTTCACCGCCCTCGAAGCCCAGGACTATGACCCGACCGTGTTGGTCGATGGCTACGCCGCGACCCTACAAACCGTCAGCGGCAATGACTACGTCTACGACTACGTCGTCACCGGCCTCGAGGTCGAGGGGAGCGTTGTGGTCGATATCGCCGGCGACGTCGGCGGTAGCCCGCGCAGCGCCTCCGCCGAGTTGACCCTCGATTTTACGCCACCGACCTTCACCACCATCGTCGCCTCCCCAGACCCGGCGGCCCTCAGCGACCTCGTCACCATCACCTTCAGCGCCTCGGAGCTGCTGGCGAGTGATCCGCTGGTGACCGTGGCGGGCAACCTGGCCACCTGGGTGAGCAACACCGGCAACGACTTCACCTATACCTACACGGTGGATGGCAGCGAGGGCGGCGGCGCCTCGGAGATCCTCGTGCTCGGCACCGACCCCGCCGGCAACGATGGCAGCGACAACGGCACGGTCATCATCGCCTCCTCGGGGCCATTCTTCTCCGACATCATCGCCGATCCCGATCCGGCCGCGGCCGGGGCGTCGGTCAGCCTCACCTTCACCGCGTCGGAGACCCTCGCCGCCGACCCGACCGTGACCATCGACGGCAACCCGGCGAGCTACGTAAGCAACAGCGGCCTCGACTATGTCTACGACTACACGGTCGCCGGTACCGAGACCGAAGGGCTGGTCGAGATCCTCATCGACGGTGAGAACCTGGCGGCCACCAGCGGATTCTCCACCAGCTCCATGACCCTGGACTTTACGGCCCCGACCTTTGGCGTCGTCGCGGCGCTGCCCGACCCGGCCCGGGCGGGCGACAG
>JAUUZB010000231.1 GCA_030590185.1 Deltaproteobacteria bacterium | reverse complement strand
CTGAAGCGATGCCGACAACGACCAATCGGTGAGCTGGCGCTGCACGCCCGACCGACCTGTTTGTCCTTGCGACCGAACAACGGGAGCTGGGCCCCATCAGGTGGCCGCGTAGGGATGACTTTTTGGCGCAGTGCAGATCGTGCCGTTAGAATGCCGTGGTACCTGAGCTGATGTGTTCCTGGAACCGGCACGAGGGGAACCAAGCGAGCGATGAAATTGTGCGGGTCGAGCTCCATGGCGTCGACACCGTTTCGCCATGGCCTCGCGAACTCCAAGCGCACGCGACCCGTCGCCGTGAAGCTCAGGCGGTCGTGCGCGAGCGGTGGATGCAAGAGATAGCGGCACAATCGTTCCAATCCAGAGCGGTCGTCTCCCGATACCCGGCGACGGGCATGGATATCGAATCCACCGATCTGCTCGCGGTCACGCAGGTCTACCGGGATCGACAGGTCCGGTTGTCGGGGAAGGGGCAAGAGCGACAGTCCGGCCTGCTCGCCGAGGAGACCGACGCCACGGGGCCGCGATGAAAACGCCATCTAGCACGCCAGCATGGAAATGCAGATTCAAATTGAGGGATCCACCGGCCCTGTGGATGGTCGCGAAGGACCCACAGTGAGCATGCGCCACGCTCGCGAGCCCGAGCTCACGCTTGGCTGTCCAGCGCAACCAACGAAACACCTCTGAGGAGGGCAAGCGATCTGATCGGAACACCGGCGACACCAGCGAACACAACTGTGCGTCGTACACCCTATAGGTCCCAGATCGGCAGCCGCGTCAGATGATCCTCTATCGCGCGGCGAGCCTTGGCCTCCAGGGGAAGGTCTTCGCTCGAGCTCCAGGCCTCCCGAAAAGAACGAACCGTCGTCTCGAGCGTGTCTACCACCAACGCCTTCGGTAACCGAGATTTGTCGGCGAAACGTCTGAAACGAGCGACATCGGTCTCCGCAAAGGACTTCGTACCAACCAGGCTGAGCGCGAGGGTGTCGTCGGGAAGGTACGGAATCGTCGAAACAAAGTCGTAGGCCGGCGCCAATGCGGCGTGTCGGTCGTCCGGATAGATGACCGACCAGTTCTTGAGGTGCATGTCGGCATTGCCGATTAGGATGTTGAAGACGAGTCGACGGACGAGCTCGACGACATCGTCGCTCGACGTCTCGGCAGCGACAACTTCGGCGATGTTCCGATAGCTCGCGTGACCATATTTCTGGTCGGGGTAGCGGCCAAAGATCTGTGCGAAGTCCTCGATGTGAACGCGTCTCCCGGGCTTTGTTCGGTCGAACCGCTTGATGGCGAAGATGTTCGGCCCCACACTCTCCACGCCCCTCGGCAGACCGGTTACGGCCTCGGTTGGAAGCAGCTGGATCTCGGGAACGTCGATTCCAATCCTGCTTGCCAGCATCATCATCGAGTATTCGTTTTCAGGCACCGAGCTATACGTGGCCGACGGCAGCTTCGCGATCCAGGACCCGCCGGCGCCGTCCACCGGGATCGTCAACCCACCGTTCGCGCTCTGAACCGCCGAGAATTTCAGCTGGACGCCGGCGAGCGAAAACCGGAACGGGGTGTCAGCTGGACGCGGTTCGCGGGAGTCTTCGATATCTCGGCGGTCGGGCCACGCGCCCGGTTCCGCTGCATCCACGCGCACCGCCCCGGGCAGGTCGCCACCGAGCGCCCAGAGCAGGAAGAACTCGCGCCGTGGATTCACCCCAGCCCGCATGGCCAGGTACTCGCGCAGGTGTCCCTCGGGCAACAGATTGGCGAAGAAAGGCGGCACGCGAACATGGGTTGGTTTGATGTCGGTGATGAGGTCGCCATACACATCCTTGAACGAAAGACTGAGGGTCGACCGCTCGTCGTTCGCGACATAGGCCTCGTCGAAGAGGAATTGGATGCGGTCGGGGGGCAAGCGTATGATCGTACCCACCCGCTCCCCATGGAGCGTGACGTTGAGAACGTCGACCTCAGCCATCCTCATCCCCCTCATCGAGACGATAGGCAGGTGGAGGCGAGGTTGCTCCAACCGGAGCGCGGATCTTCCCGAGCAGCGCGCCAATCGCCGGCAGGACGGCCTGGGGTACCAGGACGGGCTCCAGACCCAGCGCGCGGGAGAGCTCGACGAGCGTCGATACCCTGATGTCGAGCACGCCATGCTCGATTTTCGAGATATGGCTTTGGGCCATCCCCACCCGCCTGCCGAGCTCGCTCTGACTCATTCCGCGCTGGCGGCGTGCAACCTTCAGCGTCTCCGCCAGCTGCCCTGTTCCCAGACTCTTCATATATACTATTGTATATCTTTCGCTTCCGCGTATCAACTTTAGTCTATGCCTGTAGCCGTTTCGTGATGGGTTTTATTATATGGAGATGATCGCGTTCCTGCCCAAGCGACGACAGCGCATCTCTACGCCGTCCCGGCAATCGTCGGCCTAGCTCCGCTGGGGCGGGCCCTGGTTGAGCTTCTTGATCCCCATCCCAAACAACACCGCGCCGACCACCAGCGGAATGCCGCCGATGATCACGCCCCCGACCACGGTGGCCACGAGCTCGTCGGGCGGGACCGTACCGATGGCAAAGGCCAGCAACACACCGAGGGCCAGCAGTCCGCCAAAGCTGGCGGTCAAGCCGCCCAGCCAGATCAGCGACCACCCTGCCAAAGAGCGCGCCGGCGGAGCGTGACGTGCCTGGGCGCGGGCCAACCGAGTTTCGACGTTGTGCACCACCGGAGCAGGAGGCGGGGGAGCGGCGGGCGCCACAGCGGCGGAGGCGTGGGCCGCGAGCAGGGCGATCTGCTCGGCGTGCAGCCGCCGGACCTGCTTGACCGAATAGACCCAGGCAAACAGCAGGGTGGCCGGAACGATCAACAGGGCCGCAAAAAGCAGCGGCCCCGGGCTCACGCCGTGCTCGTTGGCGTGGCCCATCGCCAGCAACGGAAAATCATACAAACCGTGCAGCAGGATCGGCACCCCGATCGCCAACCCCCAGAGCATTCCCCGACCCTTGCCCTCCGGCGCGAACCGGGCCTGCCCTACGAAGTAGCCCATGATGGCGCCGAGGAAGGCGTGGAGCGGCACCGCGGTGATGGCGCGGAGGATAGCGACCTCGGTCCCGCCGCCGGCGACGTACATGACGTTCTCAAAGGTCGCAAAACCGAGGGAGGCCACCGCGCCGTACACGATACCGTCCATCGGCTCGTCAAACTCCACGTGCCGCGAGGCGTACAGCCAAACCACCGTGAACTTGAAGAACTCCTCCGGGATCGCCGCCAACAGGAACGCCGTGGAGAATCCGTTCAGGGCGGAGCCCGGGATCTCCGTCACCACCAAGCTCGCGGGCCCGGCCACCAATAGGACCGGAAAGACCGTCAGGACCCCGAGCCCAAAGGTGATCCACAACACCTTGCCCGGCTCCGGAAAGACGTCCCGCTTGTAGAAGTACCACATCAGGAGCATCGACGGCGCGATCGCCGACACAGCGACAAAGGGATTCATGGACGCTTCCTCCCGCGAACCGGGGCGGCGCTACGACCGCCCGCCGACCATCTGATGAACGACCGCTCAAGCATGAGTCAATTCGGCAGGACCGTCCCCCCGCGTCCTCTTGCGCAGGTGGAAGTACAACCAAACCGCGAGGGCGGCGACGCCGATCGAAATGTACTGGGAGGTCGAGATCCCCAATGCCCAGACGCCCCGCTCTTGGTCACCTCGCACGACCTCGATGAGGGATCGGGCGATCGGGTAGGCCGCTAGCCAAATCAAGAAGAGCTGACCATGAAAGCGCTTGCGCGAGCGCAGTCCCATCAGCAACCAAAACATGGCGAGCTCAAAGCCGGCCTCGTAGAGTTGGGTCGGGTGCACGGGCAGCGCCGCCTCGCCAAAGCCCACCAGACCGGCGCTCTGATGCGCCGCGTGGATCATCGAGCCGTTCGGGAACACGGCCCCCCAGGGTGCGGACGTCGGCACGCCGTAGCAGCAGCCGGCGCACAGACAACCGAGCCGACCAAAGGCGTGGGCCAGGGCCACAAAGGGGATGAACAGGTCGGCGTACTTGAAATAGTCGAGCCGGAAACGGCGGCAGTAGTAGAAGACGTAGCCGGCCGCCAACAGAAAACCGCCGTACCAGACCAGGCCCCCGCGCCAGAACATCAGAATTTCGAGGGGATCGTGGAGATACTCCTCCAGCTTGGTCAAGATGAAGACGAGGCGCGAGCCGATCAGCCCCATCAGCAGGGCATAGAAGGCCAGGTCCACTACCCGCTCCGGGTCTTCGTTCTCACGCTCCGCCTGACGTTGCCCGAGCTTCATGGCCAGCACGAAGCCGGCCGCGATCAGGACACCATAGGAGTGGAGAGACCACGGGTCCGACAGGAGGCCGAACAGATCGGACCCGAGCAGGCCAGACAGATCGAACTCGTAGATGACCGGCCACATCGTGTCAGTCCGAGATCTCCGAGCCCGTGGCCGCCCGCTTGTCTTTGCCCTTGCTCTTACCCTTGGCCTTGGCGGGCTCCTCCCCGGGTGGCTTGTGCAGGAGCATGTCGAGGATCAACAGGCCCACCCCGATCGAGATCGCGGCGTCGGCGATGTTCCAGGTCGGCCAGGTGAAGCGGTCGTACCAGTGCCAATCGACAAAATCGATCACGTAGCCGAGCCGCACCCGGTCGAGGAAATTGCCGAGGGCGCCGCCGAAGACGCAGGCCAAGGCCCAGCGCAGCATCGCCTGCTCCGGCTTGGTCTTGCGGTAGTAGGCGATGATGAAGACCATCGCCGCGCAGGAGACCAGCAGGAAAAATGGCACCCGAAACCAGGAGGCCGCGCCGCCCAAAAAGCCCCACGCCGCGCCTGGGTTCTCGACATAGCGGAAGTTCCAGAAATGCTCGATCACCTCGACCGTGTCGCTGCGGGCCGGATGACGGTGGCTCAGCCAGATCCAGACACGGGACATAAAGCCGGGGGGCTCCCCATGGAGCGGCGTGAAGGCCTTGGTGAGACCACCGACCGCCAGGTACTTGGTGATCTGGTCAGCGACCACCCAAACCGCCACGATTACCGTGAACAACTTGGTGCTGGGGCTCAGGTTCCGTAGCCGGTCTAACACGATGGTATCGCCTCCGCGCAGCGCGGGCATAGCGTCGGATGCTCGGCGGATTGCCCCACATCTTCGCGATACAACCAGCAACGCTCGCATTTTGTTCCGCAGGCGGCACTCACCTCGACCCCCACCTCGTCACCGCTGCCCGACCCGAGGGAGACGTGGGAGACGATGAACAGGTCGGCTAAGGCCGCCTCTCCGAAATCGGTGAGCTTGGCCAGGAGCCCGGCCGGGGCCGAGAGGGTCAGGTCCGCGGCCACGGATTTGCCGATCAGCTTCTCCTGGCGAGCCTTCTCCAACGCCGCGTTGGTCTTGGTGCGGATCTCGCGCAGAAAGTCGTAGCGCTCCAACAGGCCAGCGCTCTGCTCGGCCACCGCGGCACGCACCGCGCGGATCGCTTCGGGCTCATCAACGCCCGGGTAGGTCGCGAGGTGCACGCTGTCGGTATCACCGGCGAGCCGCGGCAGATGCCCCCACGCCTCCTCGGCGGTGAAGCACAGGATCGGCGCCAACATCCGCAACAGATCCCGCCCGAGGATGAACAGGGCGGTCTGGGCCGAGCGCCGCTCCGGGCTGTCCGGTGCCGAGCAATAGAGCCGGTCCTTGAGGATTTCGAAGTAGAAGGAGGAGAGCTCCACGCTGCACAGCTCGTTCGTCGTCTGTACCACGATGTGGTAGGTCGCGGTGCGGTAGGCGGCGAGCATGCGCTCGGTGGCGCGATGGGCCACCGCTAGGCCGTAGCGATCGAGCTCCTGCAGCTCGGAGGCCTCCACCAGATCCGTGTTGGGATCGAAACCGTCGAGGCTGCCGAGCACGTAGCGCAGGGTGTTGCGCACCTTGCGGTAGGTTTCGGAGAGGTGTTTCAGGATCTCGTCGGAGATCCGAATGTCCCCCCGGAAATCCTCCGCCGCCACCCACAGGCGCAGGATCTCGGCGCCGTTCTTGTTGATGGACTTGAAGGGATCGGCGAAGTTCCCCTTGGACTTGGAGATCTTCTTACCGTTCCCGTCGACCACGAAGCCGTGGGTGATCACCTTACGATAGGGTGACCGGCCGCGGGTGGCGAGGCTGCAAAGTAGCGAGGTGTGGAACCAGCCGCGGTGTTGATCCGAGCCCTCCAAATACAAATCGATGGGCGGGCCCTCGCGGTGCCCTAGCTGCTCGCGCTCGATCACCGCGGACCAAGAGACCCCCGAGTCAAACCACACGTCGAGGATGTCCTCTTCCTTGGTGAAGTCCGCGCCGCCGCACTCGGCGCAGGTCAGGTCGCCGGCGAGCTCGTTGGCGCTGTGGATCTGCCAGGCCGGGGCGCCCTCCTCTTCGAAGCGATCGGCGATGCTGTTCATGAAGCCCGCGTCGAGGTGGCTGTGGCCGCAGGCGGCGCAGTAGAGCACCGGGATCGGCACCCCCCAGGAACGCTGGCGCGACAGGCACCAGTCCGGCCGCGCCTCGAGCATGCCGCGGATGCGTTTCTCGCCCCAGGCGGGCACCCACTCGACCTCACCGATGGCGGTCAGGGCCCGCTCGCGCAGGGAGGGGCCGTCACCAAACGGTTTGTCCATCACCGCCCACCACTGCTCGGT
>JAUUZB010000549.1 GCA_030590185.1 Deltaproteobacteria bacterium | reverse complement strand
TGCAGAGTCGAAACGTCGGCGGCTGACGCTTACCGCCGCACTGGTGGCGAGCGTCATCCTCGGCATCGGCGTGAGTATGGGCATCTACCGGGTCTACCGTCCCAGTGAGGTAGCGCCCCCCAGCGACTCACAACGCGCCGGGCAGCAGATCCTGCAGCGTCTGTTGACCGCCGTCGAGACCCAGGAGCTCCAGCTCGACCTGGAGACCGTGCCGCTCGACCACCGGCCGCACCTCGCTAGTTGGGAGATCAACGCCAGGGTGCCGCCGGCGGGTGTGTTGGACATGGGTACCGCGGTGGATCCGGCGTTCGGCGAGCTCTTTGCGGGCGTCCTTCATTTCGTGGTGACCGTCGAGAGCAACGAGGAAACTCGCACGCTGCTGCGTAGGATCATCGACCTGCGGCCACCGGCGACGGTGCCGAAGGGATGGCAGCACGAGGCGGTGGACCTCTCCGACTTCGCCGGTCGCGACGTGGTCCTACGCTTCGCCAAGGGGTTCGAGGCCGCCCCGGGCGTCGAGGTGCCGATCCTCTACGACCTCATGCCGACCGATCTCATGGTTTGGCGGCGCCCCGTCCTGCGTAGCCGCAGCTCAGCTAACCGTCCCCCGGTCATCCTCATCACGCTCGACACGCTGCGTGCGGACCACCTGGGTTTCATGGGCTACCACCGGGACACGTCGACCAACCTGGACCGGCTGGCCACCGAGTCGACGATTTTCTCGACCGTCATCAGCCAGGCCCCTTGGACCACGCCATCACATTTCTCAATATTCACCTCCACCTACCCCAGCCTCCACGGTGGCGACCAGCCGATCACCAACACCCGCCGCCGGTGGAACGACGGGCTCGATACCATGGCTCGTATCTTGGGGAGGGAAGGCTATCTACCCGTCGCCTTCACCGGATCCGGATCCATCTCGGCGCAGTTCGGTCTCAACGCGGGCTTCGAATTCTACAACGAAACCAGGACCGACGACTCCGCCGACTCGGAGATCATCTTCGGCAAGGCAGCGGCGTGGTTAGAGCAGAACCACGAGCGGAGCTTTTTTCTATTCATCCACACCTATGAACCGCACCGCCCTTACCTCGAGCGGCATTATCTCGATAGAGAGGCGATCGCCGACGACGACGAGGTGGCCGTCCGCACCGCCATGTATGACGGCGACATCCGTCACACGGATCACGTGTTGGGGGGATTCCTCGACAGAATAGAACGCCTCGGCCTCGAGGAGCGGGCCATCATCATCGTGCTCTCGGATCACGGCGAGGACCTCGAGGGCCGGCCCGGCGGCGGTGGCAAGGACCACGGGCACAATCTCTACGACGAGCTCCTGCACGTTCCCCTATTGCTACGCTACCCGCCGGCGGTGGAGGCGGGTCTGCGCATCGACACCCAGGTGCGGTTGATCGACGTGCTGCCGACGGTACTCGAGCTGGTCGGCCTACCAGCCGGCGAGCAGATCCGCGGCGCGAGCCTGATGGGTCCGATCAACGGGGTGGACACCAAGGGGTGGCCCGCCGTCAGCCAGGCCACAACCTATGGCCCTGAGCGGGAGAGCCTTCGCGCCGGCGGCTACAAATATGTGTCACGGCTCTCCTACGGGCAGCTCTGGCACTCAAACTGCCGCGACATGGAGCTGACACCACGGCACGAGCTCTACGACCTCCGGCGAGACCCGGGCGAAACGAACAACCTGGCCCCTGGGATGCCGGAGCAACTCGAGCGCATGGAGGCCGAGCTACGGACCTTGGTCCCGGGGCAACGGGAGAGCGCGGCCAACGCTGATGGAAGCCCGGCCGTCGAGCTCTCCCCGGATCTGAAGGAGAGTCTCCGCAGTCTCGGCTACCTCGACTGAAGCGTCCTTAGTGGCCGGGGGACTCGAGAGACCCGATGAGGTTCGGGGGGCGCGACCGGCTTGTTGGCCTCCGTCTGGCTGCGACGACTTGGCTTCTCATGGCCCCCCAGCGGCGACGATGAAGGGCCAGGTGAGCGCACTGTAGAAACGGTGGCCTTCTTGGCCCCAGCGATGTTCGAAGCGGCCCGCAGCATCGGCGGCTCGATAGATCGCTCGAACCCGCGCGGCGGCACGCTCAATGTCGGTGGCGGAATGGCCGGTGTCCTTGCGGCCATTCACGGCCAGCAAGAAGCGCGGGGCGATGAGTCCGGCCACGTCGGGTAGGTTGCCGAACTCGAGGAGGCCGGGCACGAGGTTGCAGTCGCAATGATAAATGAAGCCGGTTTCACTAGTGGCCATGGTGAAGGCGCAGGAGGGCACGGCTATGGTGACGCGGGTATCGACGGCAGCGGTGTAGAGGGTGACCATACCGCCGCCGGAGTTGCCCATCATGAGCACCCGGCTGCGGTCCACTTCGGGCAGGGCCGTGGCCCAATCGAGGATGCGTTGCATGTCCCACACGCGCTCGCCCATGGCAGTGCGCCCGGCCAAGAGACAATGCATGAGGTGGCTGCGGCAGTCCCGTTCACCGTGGCGCCCGTAGAGATCGGGCACGCCGTCGGTGGCGAGGCCGCGGATGGCAGGGGCGATGGCGATATAGCCGCGCTTCACGGCTTGCACGGCCACGTCCCGCTCGCCTTCGATGATTTCCTTTTGATGGGCTTCATCCTGGTGAACGCCCGCAGTGGTGTGATGGCCACGGGTATCGTGGCCGTGGGGAAAGACTCCCAAAGGGAAGGTGCCGTCGCCTCTTGGTTTCAAGAGATAGAAGGGAATGCGTACGCCCGGCTCGGTTTCGATGAAACCTGTTTGCCGGGTGTAGCCGTCGAGCTCTTCCGAGGCGCCGAGCTCAACACGGGCTTTGAAACCCTTTGTCTGTGCGGCTATCTTTTCGATGGAAAGCAATCGGAGGAGCTCCGCTCGGGCCTCCCGTTGCCATTGTTCAACACCCCCCGAATAGTCGGGACGGAAGGCGTAACGCTGCTGGTCAACCGCGTTGATTCGCGCCAGATATTGGATGACGTGGGGTGGGTAATCGTTGAAATCCCTGGCGTCCGCCGCATGGGCGACCACGCAAGGCAGGGTCAACACGAGAAGACAAGAAAGACTCCCCAGGGTAGCGGGCTCAGACATGGTGTACTTCCTTTGTGATGATTGCCTCTCCTGCTGCACATAGATATCAGGCGGTGGAACACAGAGCTTGCCCACGTCATGTGCAATCCACCTACCCGGCAAGGGGGCCACGGTGCCCACCGACGACGATGTTGAGCCTGAAACCACGACCCTGTTGGCGGCGTTGACACCATGAACGACGCCTGCCCCCGTTGCGGTGGTGAGGCGGCCGGCCTCAACCTCTGCCCGACCTGCCTGCTCACCGGCGAGCTCGAGCCGGTGGTGATCGGTGACGACAACCATCGCATCGAGCTCGGCGAGGTGATCGGCCGCGGCGGCATGGGCACGGTGTTCGTGGGTCAGGACCAACGGCTCGGTCGGCGGGTGGCGGTGAAGTTGTTGGCCCCGGAGCTCGCCGCCGACGATGAGCTCAAGCGGCGCTTCGACCGCGAGGCACGCGCCCTCGCTGCGCTCAACCACCCGAACGTGGTGACCATCCACGACGTGGGGGAGGAGGAGGGCCAGCCTTACATCGTCATGGAATGGGTAGGTGGGGGCTCGCTGGCCGAGCGGATGCCGCTGCGGGTGGCCGAGGCGGTGGAGTTCGGGGTTCAAATCTGCGACGGCCTCGCCGCGGCCCACGACCAGGGCATCGTACACCGCGACATCAAGCCGGAGAACGTGCTGCTCACCCCGGACGGGCGGGTCAAGGTGGCCGACTTCGGCATCGCCCTGTTGCTGTCGGGCGAGAGTCGACTCACCGGTCCGAACCTCGCGGTGGGCACGCCGCACTACCTGGCGCCCGAGGCGTTACGGGGTGCGCCACCGGATCCGCGGTTGGACGTGTACGCCGTTGGAGTGTTGCTCGCCCACGCGATTACCGATCAGGCCGCGGTGATTGACCTGAGCGCCTTGCCCCCCGCTCTCGCGGCCGTGATCCGCCGGGCGATCGCTCCAGATCCCGCGGACCGCTTCGCCGACGCCCGCGAAATGGGTGAGGCCCTGCGCGGCGGCGTAGCCGAGGGGCTCGGTACTGGCGCGGGGGCAAGCGGCGGAAGAACGAGCGACGGCCAGGCGGATGGCGACGAGCTACCTCCGGATCAAAAGGTCTGGTTGCGGGCGGTGGCGTTGATCCAGACCCTCGCCAGTGCCGTGGCCCTGTGGGCCTTTTGGCTCTGCGTTACGCCCAGGGTGATCGCCCTCGAGGAGGTGCGACCGCTGATCATGCTCGCCACCGAGACCCTCGCCGACGGAAGGATCGTGTCGCGGGCGCGCTTCGAGATCTGGCCGGTGCTCGGCGCAACCCTGGCGGTGGCTGTCGCGATCGCTTGCTATGGTTTTCT
>JAUUZB010000040.1 GCA_030590185.1 Deltaproteobacteria bacterium | reverse complement strand
GCTGTGCGACGCCCACACCGCCTCGGACGGCGAAGCCTTCGCCGAGGGTTTCCGACGCCTCGGCCTCGGCAAGGTCATCGGTACTCGCACCTGGGGTGGCGAGATTTGGCTCTCCTTCGACAACTGGTTGGTCGACAAGGGCATCGCCTCGGCGGCCGAGTACGGCGTCTACGGTCCGGAGGGGGAGTGGTTGATTGAGGGACACGGCGTCGACCCAGACGTGGTGGTCGACAATCTGCCCCACGCGACCTTCGGGGGGGAGGATGCGCAGCTCGACGCGGCGATCGATCACCTGCTGGAGCTGATCGAAAAAGACCCGCGTCCGGTGCCGCCGGTGCCGGCGCGCCCGGATAAGTCGGTGAAGTAGGCAGGCGGAGGCGTCAGCCCGCCTCGCGCAAATCCTTACCCCGCTCGATCGACTCGATCCGTCGCGAGACGTCGGCGGTGGCGTGGCGCAAGATGCGCATCACGTCGTCCATGTTGTCGAGCTTGCCCACGAAGGGCTCGAAGGTGGCGCGCACCTCCTCGCGAAATTCGTCGAGGGACTCGATGTGCTCCGAGAGCGTCGCAATCCATTCGAGCGATTTGCCGCGGTTGCGAGTGAGGGCATCGAGCTTTTTGTCGATAGCGTCGAGGCGTTGATCCAGGCGGCGGAGATAAATGTCAAGGTTGACGGACCCGTTCATGCCCCGACACTACACGCACCTTTGCCTACACCCAAAAAAGCCGCGTGCCCGGATCGGGCGATCAGGCATTGCACGGCGCATCCCTGACTTGCTAGGTCTAGGTTAGTGGCCTTGGAAACGCAGACGCCAGAACGGTTGACTGAAGCTCTGCTGAGCCGGTTGCCGGTCTTCCCGCTGCCCGGGACCGTGTTGTTCCCCGGCACGGTCTTACCGCTGCACGTCTTCGAGCCCCGCTACGTTGCGATGATCGAGTGCATCATCGCCGGTGACGAGGGGATCGGCGTGGTGATGCTCGAGGATGGCGCTGATCCGCTGGCCCAACACGCCGCCGTACACGCTGTGGCCTGCGCGGGGCGAATCGTTCACCACGAGCGCTTGCCGAACGGCACCTTCAACATCCTGGTCCACGGGTTGGAGCGGGTGAAGCTAGGTCGGGAGCTCGCCCAGGAAAATGAGTTCCGGCGTTTTGCCGCCCAGCGGCAGCGGACCACCCACGTCAGCACCGCCGGGCCAGAGTTGGCGCGGCTGCAGAGCTTCGTGGTCAGTCTCCGCAAGTCGGTGGCGCGCACCGACCACCAGTTGGTCGAGGTGTTGCGGTCCACCGCCGACCCGATCGCCTTGGCGGACATCCTCAGCGCTGTGCTGGTGACGGATCATTCGATTCGCCAGCAGCTCCTCGCCACCCCGGACCTGGGTTCCCGTCTCCGAATCCTCATCGACACGGTGGCGGAGGTGATGATTCGAATCGGTGAGCCCCCCGCGGCTTCCAAGATGAACTGACGAATTGGTTGTTTTTCCTCTCCCAGCGATGGACACACCACGGGCGCGTGCCCAAACTAATGTGGTCGACAAAGAGTCCGGTCTGATCAACACTAGATTCTTAGGGTACGCCGGAGAGGCGCCACGGGAGCTTACTTGCGACCATTCCTAGAGCCCCCCCTTCATCACCGCAGGTTTTGCGCGATCAATAGATCTGGCGCGAACCCCACTCGCCCGAGGCGGCCGTCTCATGACGGACGTCGAGATATCCAACCATTGTCTGTGGAGTAGGAGACTTCATGAAGGTGATCGTCAAAGCCAGGCACATGAATCTGACCCCGGCCCTCAAGGCCCATGCCGAGGACAAGCTGGGGAATAAGCTCATGCGGATCTTTGACCGGCCGGCTGCGAAGATAGAGATCGAGCTGGCTGATCTGGGCAACGTCAGCAACGGTACCAAGGAGTGCCGCGCCACCGTTCACATGCCTCGGGGAAACCCGATCATAATTTCCGAAGTCCACGACGACATGTACTCGGCCATCAACCTGGCCCACGACCGACTCCTCGAGCAGGTCAAACGAGAACGGGGACGGCGCCGGGTCACGGGCCGGGCGCGCAAGGCCTCTGAGAAAGAGCGGGCCGAGGTAACGCGCCAGAACCTCACCGCCGATCCAGAGCAGTGGGAGAAAGAGGTCAAGGAGTTCGAGGGCTCTGACCAAACCTGACCTCGAGGGGTCCGAGCCATTGGCGGCCTCTCCCGTGGGTCGTGTTCGAACCTGACCCATGTCTGACCCGACGCTCATCCTCGGAGCCGGCCTGGCCGGTCTCAGCTGCGCCCATGCGCTCGGCGGCGGGTACCGTTTGTTCGAGAGGCAGGACCGGCCGGGTGGCCTGGCGCGTACGGACCAGCGGGACGGTTTTGCGTTCGACGCCACCGGTCATTGGCTGCACTTCCGTGACCCCGAGATTCGCGATCTCTATGCCGGCCTCCTCGGTGATGACTTGCTGCGGGTGGAGCGGCGGGCGGCGATTTTTTCCCACGGAGTCCTCACCCCGTATCCGTTTCAGGCGAACACCCACGGGCTGCCGAGCGAGGTCACCACGGCCTGTGTCCTGGGCTATTTCCGGGCTCGGGAGGCGCGCGCCCGGGGAGAGCTCGCCGACCCCAAGAGCTTTGAGGATTACGTGCGCGCCACCCTCGGTGACGGTATCGCCGAGCAGTTCATGCTCCCCTACAACCACCAGCTCTGGACCGTGCCGCCGCGCGAGATGTCCCACGAGTGGTGCGCCCGGTTCGTGCCGATCCCGACCCCGGAGGAGGTGGTCAACGGCGCCCTGCGCCCGGCCGGGGCAGGGCACCGGCTCGGCTACAACCCGGAGTTGCTCTACCCCCGCCGGGGCGGCATCGAGTCCCTGGTGACCGCCCTGCACGCCGCCCTGTCGACGCCCGCCGAGGTGATGGCGGAGGCGGTGGCCGTCGACTGGCGGCGGCGAACCGTGCGCCTCGCCGATGGCCGGGAGGAGCCGTACCAGGTGCTGGTCTCCACCATGCCGTTGGATCAATTGGTCGCGCGGTTGTCCAATCCCCCCGCCGGCATCCCCGAGGCGGCCGCCGAGCTCCGCGCCGCGAGCGTCACCTATTGGAACGTCGGTGTGGCGCGCCCCAACGAGCCCGACGACCCGCATTGGATTTATTATCCCGGGCCGGAGACGCCCTTCTATCGGGTCGGCTCGGCGAGCGCCGTGGTTCCCGAGCTCGCGCCGCCGGGGCATCGCTCCTATTACGTCGAGGTCTCTCACCCCCAGGGTCAACCCTGTCCGGTGAGCGACGAGGAGATCCTGGCCGGACTGCGTCGGGTCGGTCTGCTGCACGGCGATGAGCGGCCGGTGGTCATGGAGCGTCACCTGATCGACTGCGCCTACGTGATCATGGATCACGCCTATGGCCCGGCCCGGCGCCGGCTGCTCGACTGGTTGGCGGGGGAGCAGATCCTATCGATCGGACGCTACGGGGACTGGATCTACGACTCGATGGAGGGCGCCACCAGCCAGGGTCGCGCCGCGGCGGTCCGGGTGCGGGAGCTGCTGGGCTGAATCACCATGCTCGACCTCTCGATCATCATTCCGAACTACAACGAGGAAGCGATCCTCGACGTGGCGGTGCGCTCCCTCGCCGCTCGGGTGGAGCGGCTCGGGCTCAGCCACGAGATCATCCTGGCGGAGAACGGCAGTCGCGACGATACCCCGGCGCTCGCCCGCGCGCTCGCCGAGGATCTGCCAACGGTTCGGGTCCTGCACATCGATCAGCCGAATTACGGCCGGGCCCTGCGCCGTGGGATCGAGCAGGCCCGAGGCCGCTACGTGGTCTGTGACGAGATCGATCTCGGCAACGTGCGCTTTTACGAGGCCGCCCTCGTGCTCCTCGACGAGGGGGTCGATCTGGTGGTCGGCTCCAAGCGACACCCGCAGAGTGTGGATGCTCGACCCTGGATCCGGCGCAGCGGCACCAAGGTGATCAACGGCCTGCTCCGGGTGAGCCTCGGCTTCTCCGGCTCCGACACCCACGGCCTCAAGGCCTTTCGTCGCGCCGCGCTGATGCCGGTGGTCGCGACCTGTATGGTCGAGTTCGATCTGTTCGCCAGCGAGTTGGTGATCCGGGCGGAGCGCGCCGGCCTAAATCTCAGGGAGATCCCGCTCAAGCTGCGCGAGATCCGGCCGCCGTCGGTGGGGCTCGCCCGGCGGGTACCGCGGGTGCTCAGCAATCTCGTTCGCCTGGTCTACACCATCCGTATCAAGGGTTGATGTGATGCGTGCCCTGGTGCTCTCGATCGACCTCGATGGTCCAGCGGAGTACGCCGCCATTCACGGCGGGCCGCCCGAGCCGCCGAGCGCTCAGATGTATGACGCGCCCCTGCGCCGCTTCGTTGAGCTCTGCGACGGCCTCGCTGCACCCGGCACGATCTTCGTCATCGGTCGAGACCTGAACGCCGCCACCGCCGCCATCCTAGAGCCGTTGCTCGCCCGGGGTTTTGAGATCGGCGATCATTCCTTTGGACACGACTACCGCTTGAGCCGGCACCGGGTGGCGTTGATTGACGCTGACCTCGAGCGTTCCCGCGCCCAACAGAAGCGTTGGCTCGGCCGCGCGCCGAGCGGTTTTCGCGCCCCCGGTTATCACCTGAGCCCGGCGTTGATCGACAGCCTCGAGCGCTTCGGCTACCGCTACGACTCGTCGGTGATGCCGAGCCCGCCTTACTACCTGGCCAAGCTCGGGGTGTTGCTCGCCTATCGGCTCAGCGGTCGTGGCTCCCGGGCCTTGCTCGGCAGTCCCGGGATCGCGCTGGCGCCGCGTCAGCCCTACCGACCGGCGAGTGACCCCTACCAACGCGGCCATCGGCGGCTGCTCGAGCTGCCCATCGCGGTGGCCACCCCGGCTCGTCTGCCGGTGACCGGCGCGACCTTGGTGCTAGCGCCTCGACCGCTGCGGGCCACCCTGCTCAGGGCGCTCGACGCCGAGGAGGTGGTGGTGATCAACCTCCACGGCATGGACCTCCTCGACCCGGGGGTCGAGCCGCTGCCCGCCGCAATTCGGGCTAGGCAACCGGAGCTGCGCGTGCCGCTGGCGAAGCGGCTGCGCATCCTCGGCCGGGCGTTCGAGCGCCTCGCCCGGGGCCGGAGGTTGCTCACCGCCGAGCGGCTGGTCGAGTCCGGGGGCATCTGAAAGGCGCCGGGGGTGGCGGCTCTCACGGCCGGGTCGACGGCTTGGCTCATCCGTCGAAGGAACGCGGGGTATGTGCCGCCTTGTAGCTGGCGACTCCGGTGGGTAGGATTGTTCAAACCACGAGAGCTGCAACGCCGTGCCACCCCTAGAGTTCGACCCGACCCTGCCTTTCACACTGGTGAGCCCCCTGACCCCGGCGAGCAGGGCCGCCATCACCGAGGCCGCCCTGGCCGCCAACAGTCGCTACGTCGAAGGGTTCCTCGAGAAGAATAACTACTGCCCCTTTGCCCGCCAGGGCCGGGAGTCGGGGGCCACCGACCGCATGGTGCACCTCGCCGAGAGCGCTGACCTCGCGCCGCTGCTCGCCTACTTCGACCGAGCCGCCGCCGACGACACACTCGAGGTCGTGCAGGTCCTCTTCCCCTTGCTCGACGCCGAGCCGGGGCCATTCGTCCGCTTCGTTCAGGATCTGACCCAGTACGCCAACAACCTGATCGAAGGCCCCGACGTGTTCGCCCCCGCGGCCTTTCATCCGCACCTGCCGTACCGTGGCGATACGCCCCTGACCCTCATCCCCTTGCTGCGGCGCGCGCCGGACCCTGGCATCCAATGGACCCGCAACACGGTGTTGGCCCGGATCTACGACGGCCGCCGGGGTGGCAAGGTGTTCATCAACCTCGCCAACGTGGAGGAGCTGCTCAAACGGCCGCCGCCGCGGGACCTCTTCGACGATATCTCAAACGCCAACCACGCCCGGGCCAAGCGCGCCTCCTTCGACACGGTCGAGGCGCAGCTCAGCACGGTGCACGTCGAGGCCCAAGCCGAGTACCAACGCATTCTCGAACGGCCCTGAGGGCCACACGAGCCATTCTTAGCGGCTGACCGAAACCAGCGGCTGGCCGAAACCTGCGGCTGACCGAATCCTGCGGCTGACCGAACCGAGCGGCTGGCCAAAACCAGCGGCTGGCCGAATCCTGCGGCTGACCGAACCGAGCGGCTGACCGAATTCGGCGGCTACTGAAAGGCGCCGAGGGTGGTGATGTTCGGCAGCAGGGGCGGCGGGTTGGGGGAGTGCGGTGCGGCGAACAGGATGACCGCGGCCTTGGGGAAGGCGCGCCGGTAGACGTTGGCGTTGGCCGGCTCGTTGTCGAAGGTGGCGATCACCTTGCCGTAGTGGCGCATGTAGTTGGTCACCTGCTGCTTGAAGATGGCGTCCTGGGTGTTGAGGGTCGGCTTCATGATCAGCTCGGTGCCCTGGATGCCGATGGGGAAGCCGTGGTCGCGCAGCGCCTTGACCGTGCCGAGGAGCTGACGGGGCTGGTCGCGGCCGGTCAGGTAGATGATGCGCGCGCCGTTGGAGTAGAGGGTGCGGACGAAGTTGACCGAGCCCGGGGTCGGCGCGTCGTACTTGAGATAGTCGTCGTTGAAGAAGCGCTGGGACCAGAAGACCGCCGCGTTGTTGACCACCGCCGGCTCGACGACGGCGATCTGCGTGAGGGTGTCGGTCAAGCGATATTGGATCTGGTAGATTTGCAGATTCGCGATCTTGGCCGCGTCCTCGGGCCGCGCCCTCTTGAGCTCGGTGGTGCCGTACTCCTTGATGATGTGCAGGATGCGCGGGCGGTTGTCGAGCAAGGTGCCGTCAACGTCGAAGATGACCATCGGCCGCTCTTGCTTGTTGTAGGCGGCGCGGACCTCACCGATGACCTTCTGCAACAGCTGGGCGCTGTTCATCGGTACGCCCCCTGGTACCTGAGCCGCCGCCGCCGCGGGGATGGCCATGAGGGCCGCAAGGGAGATGAGAGAAGTAATTTTACGCATGGCTTTGGCTCCGTTCCTAGGCTTCGGCCGGCAGTGCGTCGTTTCCTGGGACTCGACGGGACTGGGGTAGCACAGCCCTCCCGTTGGTCGCAATACAGACGTGCGAGGGGGGCCCGGTCTTCACTCGGCCCTATGGCGCTCCCGTTCCCGCCTACGTAAGATATCCCAATGGTGGGTGGCGCGGCCGGTGAGTTTTTTGGCTCTTATCACCTGCTCGAGGAGATCGGCCACGGCGGCGCGGCGGTCGTTTACCGCGCCCGCCACGTTCATCCGGCCTACGCGGAGCAGCTCTTCGCCATCAAGCGCCTGCTCCCGAGCCCCAAACGGGACCCGGAGACCATCGCCCGCTTTCGCCGTGAGGGCTACGCCCTGTCGATGCTCGAGCACCCGAACATCGTCAAGACCGTCGAGTCCGGCATCGAGGGGGATGAGCTGTTCATCGCCAGCGAGTTCGTCCACGGCCACGACCTCGCCGCGGTGCTCGCCCGCCTCGCTGGCTTGACCCTGCCCACCTACCTCGCGGTGTTCATCGTCGGCGAGATCCTCGCGGGCCTCGGCTACGGTCATCTCCTGCGCGACTCCGGCGGCAAGGCGATCAACGTCGTGCATCGCGACGTCAAGCCCTCCAACGTCCTCGTCGGCTATGACGGCAAGGTCAAGCTGACCGACTTCGGCGTGGCCACCATCACCGGCACGCCCACCCTCGACAACGCCGAGACGGTGATGGGCACGGTGGGCTACATCGCCCCGGAGGTCTTCACCGGCGCCTCGCCTGGGGACGCGCGGGCCGACGTGTTCGCGGTGGGGGCCATCCTGTTCGAGCTGTTGTGCGGCATCGGACCCTTTGGCGAGGAGAGCACCTCACGGGTGGTGCGGCGCAACGTCGACGCGCAGCTGCCCGCGCCCCGCAGCATCAACCCGGACCTACCGGAGGGGCTCGAGCGGATCTTGCTGTGCGCCCTGGCGCGCGACCCTGAGAAACGCTTCGCCAGCGCCCGGGAGATGTCCAAGGCCCTGCGACCTCATTTGCCACCCACCGTGGGCATGCCGTTGATCGTCGGATCGTTTTTGCGTGGTTTGTTCCTGAGCGAGCTCAGCAGCGTCTTCTCCCACGCCCAGCAACATGGCGATCCCCCGCCGGTGCGCGCCAGCAGCCGGATCGCGGTGCACGTCCCGGGCTACAAGGGAGTCGTCCTCGCCGAGCAGCTCGAGCGTCTCGACGTTACGGTGGAGTCCCATCATTCGGTAGCCTCCCTGGTCGACGCCCTCGCCTCGCCTGAGGCGCCCACCGCGATCCTGACCGACGTCTCGAGCCAGAGCTTCCTCCCGGAGGAGTTCGTCCGGGTGTTGGGCGGTAGCGCTCGCGTCGTGCCGGTGGTCGCGGTCAGCGATAGTCTCGAGCCGGACCAGGCGGAGGCCGCCGACGCCATTGGCGCCATCGATCTATTGGTGCCGCCCTTCAAGCCAAAGCGCCTGTTGGCCGCCCTGCGTTCGGCCCTGGCCAGCGACCCGGCGGCGGCGGCGGCCAATGCCCTCGAACCGGTTGCCGACCTCGACCTGCGGGTGCGCATCGTCTCCGCCGACTACCAGCTCGCCGCCAAGCTCTCGGGAAGCTTTGCCGCGTGGGGCTACGCGGTGGATGTCTCCCCGACCCGCGACGAAGCGATCGAGCTCACCCTGAGCGCCAGTCCCCACGGGGTGGTGTACGATTTCGCCGCTGATCCGGACCGCCAGCTAGGCTTTGCCGAGCGTTTCCGGAGCTGCCCGGGCATGGGCCTGGTGCCCTTCGTCTATCTGGTCAGGCCGGACGCCGCCGCGCTCAAGCTCCCGGAACGGTGCGCGGCGCGCCCGCGTAATGGCGCCGACGTGACCATCGCCGCCACCCTCAACGCCTTGAACCTGACCGTGCACCTCGGCCGCACCTTCACCCGGTACCTGGCCCTGCTCGAGGCGGAATTGCGCTATGGGGGTCGGGCCTACTCGGCCCAGAGCGTCGACCTCTCCCGCGGGGGCGTGCTGTTGCGCTGCGGGAAGATGCCGGCGGTGGGCAGCGACGTGCGCCTGGTGATTCGGTTGCACGGCCGCGAGATCGACATGCCCGGTAAGGTGGTGCGGGTGCAGATGCCGCCCGATGGTGCCCGGGATCAACGGGCCCAGGTTGGGATCGCGTTTAAGCCGGCGGAGCTGCCCGAGGAGGAGGCGTTGATCGCCTACCTCGCGGCGCTCGATCATTTTCAGTGAATCCGGGTTAGGCCGTCAACAAAGGTGGACAGGATCCCGGAGTGTCCAGCAATTTGTCCATTCTTGTTGGCAAATGTCTGGATCGAGATCCCGTGAAATCTAGCAGTTAGACGTGAGGGGGGTTGGCACTAAGGTTGCAAATACCAGCTTCACCACCGACTGAAGGGTCACGGAAATGAAGCTGGAAATGAGCGAAGTTACTGAAGCGATTGGGATTTTCCTCTCTACGGGGATGATGGGGGTTGCCCTGTCGATCGTCTTGATTGCTGCCCTGGGTTGACGCACTGCGCTGTTCTGGCGCAGTCATTTTGCGCCATTCGATGCCTCTTCTTTCTTCCCTTTCTCTTCTCTTCTCTTCTCGGACATTGCCTCCTCCAATTGTGCGCGTAATGCACACTGCGACGCGAGTGAGCGACGCGCGGCACCGCAGCGAAGGAAGGGGTGCGGCTGAGGCGAAGCACCCACAGCCGGCCGGATCGCCCACACCCCAAGAGCCGAAGCAGTACCCCTTGCTTCGCGAGGAGCGCAAGCAGGAGCGAGCGGCTGCCTAGCACGGCCCCACCGTAGCCCTCCTCCATTCCTGCTCCCAACGCCCCGTTGCATTTGCGTTGAGTTGTGGCACCATGGGCGCCATGCGGCACCTCCACCTCGCACTCCTCTTACCGGCGGTCTCCATCGGATCCCCGGCGCTCGCCGATCAGTCCCCGGGCGAAGGTACCCCGGTCAAGGTCCACGCCCTGGCCCAGCAATCCCACGCCGATGCGGTCCCGTTGCTCGACCGGCTCGGTCTGGCCGCCGGCCGCGGCGCCACCGCCGAGGAGAAGGTCTTTACCAAGACCGTCTACGGCTACCTGCCCTACTGGAACGACGCGGCGGACGTGGCCTGGGAGAGCCTCACCCATCTTTCCTACTTCGGGGTCGAGCTCAGCAGCGACGGTAGCCTCGGCGACTCCCACAGCTGGACGACCAACGGTGCCGATCTGGTGGCCCTGGGTCACACCTACGGCGTCAAGGTCACCCTAACCACGACCCTCTTCGATGACGCTGGCATCGCTACCCTGCTCAACAGCGCCACCTATCGCAGCAACGCCATCACCAACCTGTTGGACATGGTCGACGCCCAAGGCGGCGACGGGGTCAACATTGATTTCGAGTTCGTGCCGTCGTCGGCCAAGGCGCAGTTCGTGACCTTCATGACCGACCTCACCACCGCCTTTCACGCCGCCATCCCCGGCTCCCACGTCTCCCTGGCGAGCCCGGCGGTCGATTGGAACGGCGCCTACGACTACGACCTATTGGCCGAGAACACCGACGGCATGATGATCATGGGTTACGGCTATCACTGGGGCGGCGGTAATCCGGGCCCCAACTCGCCGATCTCCGCCGGCACCACCTGGAGCAGTCGGAGCCTGAGCTGGACCATCGCCGACTACAAGCAGTGGGGCGGCAACCAGAATCGTCACAAGTTCATTCTCGGGATCCCGCTCTACGGCCGCGAGTGGACCTCGGTGGACGCCAGCGTGCCCGGCGAGAGCGCCGTCGGCACCACCGGCTCCGCGGTCGTCCTCACCTCCTGCGAGACCTCCTTTGCCAACGGCAAGCTCTGGGACGAAGACTCCCAAACCCCGTATCGCGTCTATTCGTCCGGCGGCGACTGGAAGCAGCTCTTCTGCGAGGATGACGCCTCCTATGAAGCCAAGTTCGACTTGATCCTCGCCGAGGATATCGGCGGCGTGATGTATTGGGCCGTGGGCTACACCCCGGCGGTGCATTCGGTTTGGGCGCTGAACGACGCCGCCTTCACCCTGCCGCCGGACCCGAACACGCCGCCGGTCGCCAGCGCCACCGCTCCCACCTCCGCGGTTCTCGGTGAGACCATCTGGCTCGACGGGACCGCTAGTTACGACCCGGACGGCGAGACCCTCACCTACCTGTGGACGGCGGTCGAGGGGGCGGCGGTGACGATCAGCAACGCGGATTCAGCCGTGGCAACGGTGCAGCCGGAGGTGGCGGGATTCTATCTGTTCAGGCTCACGGTCAGCGACGCCGAGACCAGCGCCGCGGTTGACCTGCCGGTGAG
>JAUUZB010000311.1 GCA_030590185.1 Deltaproteobacteria bacterium | reverse complement strand
CTCGGTGAGATCCGCGGCTTCAAGACGCGCTTCCACCTCTACACCGTGCCGGGGCAGGTTTTTTACGACGCCAGCCGCAAGCTGATCCTCAAGGGGGTCGACGGCGTGGTGTTCGTCGCCGACAGTCAGGTCGAGCGTATGGAGGCGAACCTCGAGTCGTTGGAGAACCTGCGCACCAATCTCGCGGAGCAGGGCTACGACCTCGATAAAATCCCGTTTGTGGTTCAGTACAACAAGCAGGATCTGCCCAACGTCGCCGACCTCGCCGAGCTCAAGCGCCTGCTCAACCCGCGTGGCGTGCCGGACTACGGTGCCTGCGCCACCGGCGGCGAGGGCGTGTTCGATACCCTCAAATCGATCGCTAAGCTCGTGCTGATTGAGCTCAAGAAGGGCGGCTGATCCGCCGACCGCTCGTCGGTCGTCGTTGACGAGGGAACCGATCTGGATCCGTCAGAGGATCGGCTTGCCCCTTCTCACCAACGGACCCGTAACCCGACCTGTCCTGGCCCTACGGTGGCCTCTACCTGTGGCTCGTCCGGTCCGGCCAAGGCGAAGTCCAGGGCCATCATGATCCCACCGATGGCGGCCAACGACCCGCCGACCGCGAACATGATGGTGGCGTTTTGGGCGTGACCGTTGCCCTCCTCCCTGAGAAGGTCGGCTTCAATTTGGTCCACCACGCCGACGCCGCTGGCGTCGGTCTCGTCGAGCTGGGCCTGGATGCCGTTGCGCATCGTGCCGAAGGCGATGCCGATACCGGCGGTCACCGCGCCGGCACCGACCGTGGCGATCCCTGCGTAAAACAGGGCACCGGGTCCCGACTCGGTGGGGGGCGGCGGTGGCGGGGAATCAATGGCCGCCAGGTCGGTGCCGGTCCCGGCGTTGGCTTCGATGACCTCGAGGGCTCCAGCCGCGGGCGGGTCGGGTAGCGCC
Source organism: Deltaproteobacteria bacterium (assembly GCA_030590185.1). The sequence goes on along the minus strand of JAUUZB010000311.1, from coordinate 4,960 downwards.
AGCGGATCATCCACGGCGTCCGTCGCTCCGCTCTCGGCCCCGCCGTCCTCAGCATCGGCGGCTTCCTCGGCCCGGCGTCGGTACTCGGCCTCGAGGCGCGCGGCCTCGGCGGCGGTGTTCGCCATGACGTTCGGGTCGGGCTCGCCGTCCCCGTCCCCGCCCGCCGGACCGACGTCTTCCCCGCCAGCTGGTGGGTCCGGCGGCGGAGCGAGGGCCAGCTCGGTCGGCGGCTCGGTGGCCGGCTCGACCTCCCCGGGCGGTGGGGGAGGCTCGAGGGTGAGGGCCATGGGATCCTCGAGGCCCGGTAGAGCCGGGAGGGCCAGCGCGTCGTCCATGGTGGTGTCCTCGACGCCGAAAATGTCGGAGAAGTACCCCGACAGCATCAGGTCGACTTGTTTTTTCTTCACCAGCTCAAAGGTAACCGTGCGGGTGGTGCGGCCCTTCTTGACGTCGATCACCAGGATCCGAAACTCGACGGAGCTGCCCGTGGTCGAGGCGAAGCCAACCACCATCTTCGCGGCTCGGGCCTTGCGTCCGAGCTTGGCGAGGCAGCCGACGCTGTCGCCGCAGCGTATCGCCGCTCCGGCCGGGTCGCGTACCCGTTTGCGCAGCGCCTTGCCCGCCGTGATCGGCAAACCGGCCGCCTTGGCCTTCTTCACCAGGGACGTACTCATGTCCTGGGCTGGACCAGCCACCGCCTCATCCATGGCGACGATCGGAAACAGGGCAATACCACGGCGTTTCTTAGCCGACGCGTCAGCACCGGCTAGCATCAACGCGGCCACGGCCACTCCAATGCTCAGCTTTTTCCTGACCATGTAGGTTGTATATCAAGCCTCCTTGGCGCGGGCTATCCCTGGTTGTAGTCGAGCGGCCGGCTACGTGAACCAGGTATGGCATTGGGGGCCTAGGTGAGGTAGGGCATGCGGGATAACTGGACGAGGGATAGTGCTGGGGAGGGCAGGGCATGGCTACAATCTCAGTTGATTTGCCACACCGGCCCGACTAACATCCCGTGATGCTCAGACACTGTTCGGCGGCGGCGGGTTGTCGGCGACGCCCCGGATCTAGGCACGGTGGGTTCTACATGCAAATCCAACGACTCTGCGCGCTTCTAGCGTGCCTGACCATCGGCTGGGCGACGACCTCGCTCGCCCAGGACGGCGGCGACCTAACGGCTGGCGCCGGTTCCGATGCCGACGCCGCTGCTGGTACGGCACCAGACGCCACCGAGGGCGCGGGCCCAGGTGGGGCGGTTGGTGGTGCCACCGAGGCAGCACCGACTGGCGCGGCCGACGGCACAGACGCCTCGGACGCGGTGGCTGAGGAGTCCTTCAACATCAAGCTCCGCTCCATCGAGGAGAAGGTCAACCAGCTCAAGGAGAAGATCTTTCAATCCAAGGCCCGGCTGATCCAGCTCCAGGAGGTCGTGCTTCACGGGACCATCACCGGCTCCAAGGCGCGTCTCGTGCACCTCAACGAGATGGGGAGCTCCTTTCGCCTGCGGCAGGTCAAGTACGCCCTGGATGGTGCGCCAATCTTCACCCGCGTCGATTCCGGGGGCGGCGAGCTCAATGACGAAGCTGAAATCGAAATCTTCAACGGCGGCATCTCGCCGGGCAACCATCAGGTCTCGGTCTTCCTAGAATACCATGGCTACGGTTACGGTATTTTTTCCTACCTCGAGGGTTACAAGTTCAAGATCAAGTCGAGCTGCGCGTTCACCGCTGAGGAGGGCAAGCTGACCACCGTGACCATCGTCGGTTTCGAGCAGGGCGGTTTCACCACCCAGCTCAAGGACCGCCCGGCGGTCGACTGCCGGGTCGAGCGCGAGTTCGAGTTGCGCAAGAACAACGCCGCCAGCAAATCCAACTCCGCACGAGAGGGCAACTAGGTCCGATTAATGGTCGCGACGTTCTCCGGTCGCCTGCCGCGCCTAGCGTGGTGGCTCGCCGCCCCCCTTCTAATGTCGGGGATAGCGACCAGCGCCCGGGCGCAGCAGCGGGAGATCGACGTCATCCAGGGTGACATCGCGGCCACCGGCGTCAAGCTCAAGACCCTGGTCGATAAATACAGCAACATCGATCTGAGCGAGCAGCGCCAAGACTTCGCCGAGCGGCTCACCGACGCCGAGATCCTCTTTTTGCTCCAGGACTATCCACGCGCCTCGCTGATCCTGTTCGATCTGGTCGACGACCCGCGCTACAAAAACGAGAAGCTGCACGTCAAGGCGCTCTACTATCTGGCCGAGTCGCAATTCCAGATGGGCAACGACATCGCGGCTCGCCAACGCTTCGAGAAGCTGGTCGAGCGCCGGAGAACCGAGCACCTCACCGCCGCCATCCGGCGCCTGATCGAGCTCGCCGACCGCACCCGTGAGTGGGGCGGGCTCGACAAACAGGTCAGCATACTGCGTACCAAGGGCAAGCTGCCGCCGTCGATAGCTTACATCCACACCAAGAGTCTCTTGCGCCAGGGCAAGTATGCCGCGGTCGACGCGGCCGCCGCGGACATCCCCGCGGACCACGCCATCAGCCCGAAGGCCCGTTACATGGTGGCGGTCGCCAAGCTCCTGCGGGGCAACCTGGAGGAGGCACGCGAGATCTTCGTCGAGCTCTCCAAGATCGAGGACCGTTTTGACGACGCCTCCGAGATTCGTGACCTGGCGCGCATGAGCAACGCGCGGATTCGCGTGGAGCAGCACAAGCTGGTCGCCGCCGTTGACGCCTACCAGGACATCAAGCGCTCGAGCTCCTTCTTCGAAGGGTCGCTCTACGAGATCGCCTGGCTCTACGTGCGGGCCGCCGATGCGGCCGATGGCTCCGAGGCGCGGGCCAAGGAGTTCGCCCGGGCCCTCAGGGCGCTCGAGATCCTGTTGCTCTCCGAGACCAGCACCACCCTGGCGCCAGAGGCTCGCATCCTGCTCGGCAACATCCTCCTTCGCCTCGATCGTTTTGAAGAGGCGACGGTCGCCTTTCACGAGATCGTCGAGCGCTATGAGCCAGTCCGGGTCGACCTCGAGAAGCTGGTGGGCGAGGTCACCGACCCGGGCGAGTACTACGAAGAGATCGTCGAGCGAAACAAATCGGGCGGCGGACTGCTACCACCCCTGGCGATCAAATGGGCAGCGGAGCAACGCGATCTACAGGTGGCCTTGGGCGTCGTAAACGACATTGATCAGGGGGAGACCTGGATCGAGGAGTCCCGGCGGATCATCGACAAGCTCCTGACCATCCTGAACTCCGAGAAGAAGGCCCAGTTCTTCCCCGCCCTGCACGAGGCCCAGGCGACGCTGCTCGGGATCGAGAACAATCTGATCAGCTTGAGCTTCCGCCTGCTGTCGGTCGAACGCCGGGTGGTCGAAGGCGAGCTCGACCCCGAGCGCGCCGAGGCGCTCGACAAGGTGCTCACCGAGCGCGCCCGGCTCGAACCGGAATACCGCAAGCTGCCGCAGAAGAAGGAAGAGTACGAGGGCCGGCTCTCCGACATGAAGCAGCGCATGGCCGCCATTCAAAAGAAGGCTTTCCGCCTCAAGTGGGAGGTGGAGGAGATGCGTCGCACCATCGACGGTCTCAAGATCTGGCTGGTGGAGCACCCCGGGGCCCTGCCTGAGGATGACGAGCAGGAGCTACGCACCCGGCTCGGGCAGGCCGACGCGGAGGTCAAGGAGCTCGAGAGCCATCAAGCGGCCCTCGAGCAAGAGGTGGCCAAGGAGCGCAGCCTGATCACCCTGAGCACCGACGAGGAAGTGCGCGAGGATGAGGTCCGGGCCCGCTACAGCGCGACCCTCGAGGAGGAGCGCAGAATTTTGGCGGTCGGTGGCACCGCGGTGGTTGGCCCGGAGAAGAAGGGGCTCGGCACCATCGCCGACCAGCGGGAGGTCCTCGCCCGGTACCACGCGCAGCTCGAGCAATTCAAAACCGCCCTCGGGGAGTTGGTGGGTGAGCAATCCTTGAGCATTCGCAGCAAGCTGCTCGCCGAGCAGGGACGGCTGGAGTCGCACGCTACCGCCATCGGCCAGGCGCGCAATGAGGCCAAACGAGTGGTCGGTGAGATCGCCATCGACTCGCTGCGCGACGTCGAGCAGACCTTCGAGAACATCGTGCTGCGCGGTGACGTCGGCATCATCGACGTGGCCTGGGCTCTCAAGGAGGAGAAGACGCAACAGATCAACAGTCGGGTCGGTAACCAGCGCCGGGACTTGAAGTCTCTCGACTCCGAGTTCCAAAGCCTCGGGGCCAAGGACTGAGGAGGGTAGAGATCTGATCGGTAGAGATCCGATAGTTCCGGCAAATCTGCCAGGGCAACGCCAGCGCCGTCGCGCCGTCGGGCCGTTTGTGGGCTCGCTGCTGCTGATCTGCGCCCTCGGCCTGGCGCTCGGAACCCCTGCCTCGGCCGAGCCGGGGGCAGTCCCGGGCCTGGTCTCCGAGGACGGGGCGGGCAGCGATCAGCCCGTGGGTGGCGCTAGCGGAGGTGCGCCGCCGCCAGTCGAGTCCGGCGCCGATGGGTCGGTTGAGCCCGGTGATACGGGTTCATCGACCGAGCCCGGTTCCACCCCCGACGGCACACCCGGATCCGAGTCCACCCCGCCGCTCCCGCCCCCGCCCGGGACGCCGGCGCCCCGGGACGTTCCACCCGGGACGCGCTCGCCGCTCTCCGCCGTAGGAATTTTGGTCCAGGAGCCGAACTACAGCGAGGAGGAGCTGCGTGAGCTCGAGGAGCTCGGCATGGTGGTCAAGCGCTTCGAGCGCGGCGCCGAGGAGTATCGCGAGGCGACCCGAAAGCTGATCGAGCGCAAATACAAGAAGAAGCGCGACCGTCTCTACGATTCCTATGAGCGACTGATCGTCGACCTCGAGGACGAGCAGCGCCACCGCCGTGACGACGCCATTGCCAGGTTTGAGGCCTTCGTGCGTCGCTACCCGGAGGATGCGCTCTACACGCCGGACGCCATGTTCCG
>JAUUZB010000448.1 GCA_030590185.1 Deltaproteobacteria bacterium | reverse complement strand
TCGAAGGGCCTGAGCGAATCCAAACCCCGTTCGTCCTGAGCGAGCGCAGCGAGTCGAAGGAAGCGAGTCGAAGGGCCTGAGCGAATCCAAACCCCGTTCGTCCTGAGCGAGCGCAGCGAGTCGAAGGAAGCGAATCGAAGGAAGCGAGTCGAAGGAAGCGAGTCGAAGGCCCGCTTGTGAACCCGCCGGCCTTTTGATTTAGCTGACGCCAGACGGTTGAACCCAACGGGGCGCCACGATGACCAAACTGCGCGATGGCTCGAGCCTCCTGCTGGCGAGGCGCGATGACGGCTACGTCGTCACCGCGGTCGGTCCGGGACTCGAACCGCAGCTCCTTGGCGAAATTTCGCCCGACCAACTCGCGGCCCTCGCGGGCGGTGACGTTTCAGACTGGGCCGATCAACTCGGGGATCACGCCAGCGGCGGCGAGCCCTGCCTCGATGACCCAGTCACCCGCGAGCGTCTCGCCGAGCAGGATCAAATGTTCGGTGGCTGGCTGCCTGGCATCGCCGACGCCGAGGCCGAGCGTCTCGCCCGGGTCGAAACCCGCGCCGCGCGACAACGGCTCCACAGCTCACCTCGCCTGGCCCGTCCGACCCTGCCTATCTCGGTGGTTCGGCGCGCCGCGCTCATTGAGAGCCTGGGGCCAAAACGGGTCATTGTTGACGACGATGCCGATGGGCTCTGTCTGGTGCTGGCCGAAGCAGGGATCGAGGTCTTGGTGGTGGAGTCCGATCCGGTACGACGGCTCTGGCTCGAGCAGGAGGCTGAGCTCGCCGGGGTCGTTGACGCGGTTAGCATCGTGGGCGGTGCCAGCGACGACAGCGGTGACGGCAGCGGCAGCGGCAGCGGTAACGGCACCCAGACCATCGCAGAATTCGGCAAAGCCGACCTAGCCGTGGTCAGCGTGGGCCCGCCCCACCTCACCCATCGCGCCTTGGCCTGGGCCTGCGACACAGTCGTACCCGGCGGTCACATCCTCGCCGGCCTGCGCGCCCCATGGGACGTGCACTTCTTCCGTGACCTCCCGACCACCGGCCTCGAGATCGAACAACACCTCCGCGAGATCGACGTCCCAACGCTCCCGGGCGGCTACGTCCTCGACGGCGCCGGCGATCAAATCCTCCTCGCCCGCCCACCCGACGAAAAGCTCACCCTCGCCCCCCCGCCCGACGCCCCCGCCGACCGCGTCCGCGAGCAACCCTACTATTGGCTCGACTTCGACGAGCTCGCCGCGGCCCGCCTCACCAACAACCCCCTCGAACGGCTCATCGATTTGATCGCGGCCCAGCACGGCGTGCCCGAGGCAATGCGCACCGTGTCCAAGAGTGACGATCGCGAGCTGATCGCCTGGTTCGACCGCGACGGCGTTGGCATCAGCGCGCAGCTCGCCACCCAGGGCCGGCACCTGCTGGTGACCATGATCCCGTACGACCCCGGCCTCGAGTACACCGTGATGTCAGCTGTGTTTCATCTGCTCGGTGATCACCTCACGCGGATGCGGCCACAGCTCGCCACCCTGTGGCGCGGGGAGTCGATCGTTGCCTGACGAGAAAAAACTCTACCACCTCGCCGACGGGGTCATCGTCTCCATCGGTCCGGTCAACACCAGCCTGGTCGACCTCGTGCGCGACACCGAAGTCGATATCGAATTTCGTCACATCGACGCGGTCGAGAAGGTCGCCCTCGGTGAATGGGTCCCGGGTTATGAGGCCTTGATCCCTGGCTTGCTCGAGGAGGGCGTGCTGGCCGAGGGCCCGCCCATCGCCGACCCGGTGATCCAACGCCGCCTCGAGCGGCTCGATCGCATCTACCTCGGCCAATACGAAGACCGCCTCAGCGAGCGGGTGCACCACATCTACGAGCGAATCCTGGACGCCCACGCCCGCCGCAAGCGCTTCTTCGAGCGGGTGGGTCAGTGCCCGGTGCTGCCGGAGACCGCCCTGCGCCGCGCCCTGTTGGTCGGTGACGCCAAAGAGGTCGGGGTCAAGAAGGTCCTCTGCCTCGGCGACGATGACCTGCTCTCGGTCGCCCTCGCCATGCTCGGTCACGAGGTGACCGCCTACGACATCGATGACTACCTGCTCAGCTTCCTCAAGATCATCTGCGAGCAGCAGGGTCTCGACGTCACCATCGCCGAGCGCGACCTGCGCGACCCCCTCGAGGACGCCGAGCTCGAACAGTTCGACGTTTTTCTCACCGACCCCATGTCGAACCGCGACTGCCTCGAGATTTTCCTGTCACGCGCCTTCTCCATGCTCAAGCCCGGGGGAGTGGGCTTCAGCGCCGTCTACGCGCCGGTCGGGCGGTTGTTTCGTCAGATCGCCGACGAGATGAAGTTCCCCATCGAGCGCTGGCTGGCGCGCCACAACCACTACTATTCGAAGTACTTCAACCTGCACAGCTACGAGAGCGACTGGGTGCAGATCCGCAAGACGCCCGAGACGATCATCAAGCACCCGCCCGGTGAGTTCAGCGTGCCGCTCAATCTCTACCGAGAGGACTATCACCAGCGTAATCGCAGCATGGTCTCCTTCTACGACGACATCGAAGATGTCGAGCACGCCCTGCCGATGTTCCTGGAGATGGTCTTCGACGGCGTGGAGGCGCTGTTGCGCGAGAGCTCGAATCTGCCGGAGAATTTCGCGGTGCTCGACCGCATCATGCACCCGGAGGAGGACTGGACCGTGATCCACCTCCCCACCACGACGGGCTACGTGACCCTACACGTCGATCGCCCCCGCCGGCAGCTCACCCTGGACATGCATCCCTTTGTGCCGGAGCTCGAGGAGCAGCTGCGCACCCTGTTGATCGCGGCCTACAAAACCACGGCCACCGAGTCGAGCGTGTCGATCAATCGGGCCTGTTGGGATTTGCGGGTGCGCTAGGGGCGTGCACCGCGACCGGGATGTCGTGAACAGGGACGTTTCATTTCCGTTCGCCCTGAGCCGCGGTCGGCGCCAGCCGGCCGCGTGTCGAAGGGCACCCTTCGACTCGCTCCGCTCGCTCAGGGCGAACGGGAATTGTAGATCAACGTGCCTCGGTCGAGGCACTGACTAGGCTTGCTGGAGCGGCTAAAATCCTCTGACCAGGCCGTAGCGCTCGCCCTGTTCGCGCTCGCCTGGGCCTTCCACGCGATTTTCGTGGTCGGTGAGGTCGCGCACCTGACCCCGGACCTCAACGATGACGTCCTGCACCTGCGGCTGATCGATCTCGTCAGGGAGACCATCACCCACGGCGGCAACCCCTTTGATCCGTGGCTGGCGACCATCGGCCAGGGTTTCCCCTTGTTTCATCACTACCAGCACCTCCCCCATGTGTTGCTCGGTAGCCTGAGCTGGCTGTTGGGGGACGCCGTCTCGGGTCTGGCGCTGCTGCGGACCAGCCAATTGCTCTTGATGCTCGCCTTGCCCCTGTCCGTGGCCTGGAGCGCGGCGCGGCTCGGTGACGCGGTGGCCGGGTGCTTCGCCGGGATCGCCACGATCCTGCTCGCCACCGGGGGCCTCTATGGCCTCGACCCATCGAGCTGGGGCTGGGCCGGCACGGGCCTCACGACCCAACTCTGGGCCGCGGTGCTGCTCGGACCGACCTGGGTGATCACCCGCGAGGCGCTCGTTGGCCGGCGTTCCTTGACGCTCGCCGCGGGCCTGCTCGCGGTGTTGATCGTCACCCACACCCTGTTGGCCTACGTCTCAACGGTGACCGCGGTCGTGCTCTGCCTCGTCCCGAACGGCCCGAGCCCGTTGGCGCGGGTGCTCCGGCGCTTGGGGCGTCATGGCGCAGCCGGGCTGTGGCGCGGGGCGTCGGGGGTTGGCCGCCGGTTGGCGCGGCTCGGGATCGTGATCACCGGCGCGCTGCTCACCGTGTCGTATTTTGTGATCCCCTTTTTCCTCGATCGCCACGCCATGAACCGCAGCGTCTGGGAGAAGGCCAGCAAGTACGACGGCCACGGGATGTTCTGGACCCTAAAGGCGTTCCTCGGCGGCGAGCTGCTCGACGGCGGCCCACACCTTCGCTTGCCGGTGTTGACCGGGACGGTGGCGGTCGGACTGTTGGTGTTCTTTCTCCAACGCCCCTGGCGACTCCCCTTTGCCCGGGCCCGGCGGACCGTCGTCATCCTGTTTGTCTTCTGGCTCCTGTTCTTCTTCGGGCGGCCCTTCTGGGGCGCGCTGCTCGACCTGCTCCCCTTCAGCTCCGACCTGCACCTACACCGTTTGATCGTCCCGCTGCAGCTGAGCGCCCTGCTGCTCATCGGTCTGACCGCGGGACCGCTCTGGCGAATCGTCTGGGCGCGGCTACCGAGCCGGGCTTGGCGCGGGGCGTTGCTCACCGCCGTGATCTTGCTTCTGCTCCAGCCCTTCGGGGAGCGCGCCAACTTCTACGGGCAACGGGCCGGGTGGCTCGAACAAACCCGAGGTGCGTTTGAGCGCGACCACGGCGCCCTAGAGCAACTCCTCGATAACGTCAGGCAACAGCCGCCCGCCCGTGCCTACGCTGGCCGGGCGCCCAACTGGGGCGGTCGCTACAAACTCGGCTCGGTGCCGGTCTACGCCCGGCTGAGCGCCCGGGGGCTCGACAACCTCGGGTATCTCTACCACGCCCTGTCGTTGAACTCGGACGTTCAAGTCTACTTTGACGAACGTCGGGCGGCGCACTTTCGTCTATTTAATGTTGGGTACGTGATCGCCCCGCCCGGCTGGCGCCCGCCCCCCTTTGCCGGCGAGATCGCCCGGCGCGGTGCGCACCGTTTGTACCGCGTGGAGAGCGGCGGGTATTTCGATCTGGTGCGAGCCGGGACGACCCATGCGGGCCCTCGCGCCGAGTGGTTCCCGGCCGCCCGACAATGGTTGGCGTCACCGGCGGTGGAGGCTGGCATCCACCCGGTGTTCTATGTTGATCGCGCC
>JAUUZB010000573.1 GCA_030590185.1 Deltaproteobacteria bacterium | reverse complement strand
CGGCACCGCCTTTGGCTTCACCTTCGAGCCGACGGACGAGGACCGCCCGCCCTACACCTGGACGACGCCGATCAGTATCGGGGAGCTGGCCCGGACCGTGGATTTGGCCTACCCGCAGGACGCCTCGATGATCAGGGTGACCGGTGTGGTGCAGGCGGAGGACGGCGTCCCCTCCTCATTCAAGACCGGCGTGTTTGTGGAGGGCACCGGCAACCCCAACAGCGACAGCCCATCCCGCTCCACCTCCACCCTGACCGCCGACGGAGGGATCTACGAGCTGACCTTCCCGCCCGGGGTAAGCACCTTCCGCATCGCGGTGCGGCCTGGCCCCAACAACACCCCAGCGATCCCTGTCACGGAGCTGGACCTGTTGCTCGAGACTCCGCCCTCGGGCGACACCCCGGGTGTACTCGAGCCGTTCATCCTCGATCTGCTGCCAGATGATCACGACGTGACCTTGATCCTGCGCGGCGCCTCCGGTGATCCGGTGGCTAAGGCGAGCGTCTCTTTCCTCGGTGACCCGGTGGGGCGCGGCACCTTCGACGCCTCCGCGGTGAGCGGGAACAACGGCGGGGTGACCGCCACTCTGTTGTCCGGCCTCTACACCGTGGTGGTGGCACCAACGAGCGATGACACCTTCGCCTACACCACCGCCACCGTATGCGTCGCCAACCCGGAGGATGTCATCGTCGCCTGTGGCGACGGCACCGACCCGCCCGATCCCATGCCGCCGTTGGCCAACGACGAGCAACAGGTGGAGATCGCAGTGCGCAACAAGGTCGAGGTCAACGGCAGCGTCACCTCGAGCGATGGCTTCGCGGTGACCGATGCACAGCTCACCATGCGGCTCCGCAACAGCCAGGTGACACGGACCTTCAGCACGACCACCGACGTGGCCGGCGCCTTCACCCTGCGCGTCGATCCAGGCAGCCCCACCGCCGAGGCCACCTACGACTTGACGGTCGAGCCGGTGCAGCGCAGCGACCTGCCCCTGCCGCGTCACCAGGAGACGGTACGGGTCTCGACCGCCGCGGCGCAGACCATCGACGTGTCGTTCTTCGCCGCCGCCCTGGTCTACGGCCAGATCCTCGGCGACACCGGCGATGCGCTCTCGGATGTACGCATCGGCTTCTACTCGGTCGAGCTAGGCAGCCTCACCGATCCGTTGTTGCTCGGCCTGGGTCACACCGACGACGTCGGTGACTACGTCATCCCGATCCCGACTTTTGACCTGCCGTGAGCGCCGCACGGCGCCGACAATACAATCCAGCCAGCAACAGAGCGCCCATGGCGTCGGCTACCAGGTCGAGGGGATCCGCTTCGCGTCCCGGCACGAAGGATTGATGCCACTCGTCACTGGCGCCGTAGAGGGCGACCAACACGGCCCAGCCGAAGGCGGCGATCACCGAGGTGGGGCGCGCCGCCCACAACAGAAGCCCGCACAGCAGCGCGTAGACCCCGGCGTGAATGACCTTGTCCACCCCGACAAAGGCGATCGGGGAGGGGGGCAGCCGGGTTTGGTCGGAGAGCAAGAAGATTGCCACCGCCAGACCGAGCGCCGGCAAGAAACGCCAGGCGCGCAACTCAGGGTCGCGGGTCACATCTTATATTTGCCGAAATCCTCAGCGTCGAGGGTTTCGAGCAGATCCTCGGGGGTTTGCGAGCCGGTGTCGACGATCGGCTTGGGGCCCTCGTTGACCACTTCCTCGGGTTTGGCGGCTTTCTCCTGGGGTTGCGGCTTCTTCTCCTCTTGGGGCACTCGGGCCTTCTGGATCACGGCGGTGTCGCAGAAGACGGGTGCTTGGGTGCGCAGCGCCAGGGCGATGGCATCCGAGGGTCGCGAGTCGATCTCCACCGACCGACCTTTGTGGTCGACCATGATGATCGCGTAGTAGGTGTTCTCTCGGAGGTCGACGACCACCACGCGGCTCACCTCGCCGCCCAAGGCTTCGATAGCGGCCTTGAGGAGGTCGTGGGTCATGGGGCGGGGGAGCTTGACCCCCTCCAGCTCAAAGGCGATGGCGCTCGCCTCGACCGCCCCGATCCAGATCGGCACGACCTGCGTGCCGTCCTTCTCGCGCAAGAGCACGATGGGTGAGTTGTTCACCGGATCGATGGTGAGACCGGCGACAACCATTTCGATGTGCATGTGCCCTCAGATCTCTTACCGATCAGATCTCTCAACGATCGGATCTCTCGCCCCCCTCTCGTAGCGGCGCGACCCATGACAGTCAAGGACAGCCGCCGCCGCCGGACTCGCCGGCGCGCTACTCACGTTTGCCTGAGGACCGCGAGCATCTCGACGTGGGGCGTTTGGGGGAACATGTCGTAGGCCTCGAGGTGGCGCAGGGCGTAGCCATGGTCGCACAGCCAGGCCGCATCCCGGGCCAGGGTCGCCGGATCGCAGGAGACGTAGACGATCCGCCGGGGGGTGTGTTGGGCGAGCAGCTTGCACGCCTCGAAGGCGCCGGTGCGCGGCGGATCCAGCACCACCACCTCGAAGGGATCGCCGGCGAGGATCGGCGACCCGGGGGTGAGCGCCTCGTCGTCGCTCGCTTCGTGCACCTCGATCCCCAGCCCAGCGAGCCGCGCGTTACGGCGGCCAAGGATGGCGGCCCGGCGTTGGCGCTCCACCGCCACCAGCCGAGCGCCGGCTTGGGCCAGGGCCAGACTGAAGTTACCAATGCCGGCGTGTAGCTCGAGCACCCGCGGGTGCTCCCGCGGTCGTACCGCGTCCAACAGACCGGCGACCAGACCGTCATTCGCCAACGAGTTGGCCTGGCTGAACACGCTCGGCTCGAAGCGGATGTCAAAGGCGTCGGCCCGGGCATGGTCGAGGCGGAGCTCGAGGTTGCCCGAGCGCCAGCAGCCCTTGGGGGTTTCGACCTCGAGTCCGAGGAGGCCGGCGGCCTGAAGCCGGGGGGTGGCCTCGCGAAAAATAGCCAAAGGGCCACGAGCCGTGAGCCGAGCCGCGACGCGGTCGTCACGCCGCGAATAGGCCAGCTCCAACTCCGTGAGCTGCGCCGCCCGCGGTAGAGAAGCGAGCGCTCCGGCGATCTCAGCGACCTTGACGCTGAGCTCCGGCAACAGCGCCGGGCAATGATCGAACTTGGAGACGGTGCGGCTGCGTCGAGCGTGGTAGCCGATCTCCCAGCCCACGTCTGTCCAGGCGGCGTGGAGTCGCACACGGTGTCGGTAGCCCCACCCATCCCCGAACTGCCGCACCGACGAGAGGAGCTCCTCGGCCTCGAGGTGACCAATCCGGCGCAGGGTTTCCACCACCCGCGAGCGTTTGGCATCGGCCTGGCCCGCGGCCGAGTAGCTGCTCAGGGGGCAGCCGCCACAGGTCTCGTGGGGACAACGGCTCACCACCCGTTCGGGGGACGGCCGCAGGACCTCGCGCAGGCTAGCGAACTGTACCTTTTTGCGACGCTCGCCGAGCAGCACCTCCACCCGGTCACCGGGCAAGGCGCCCTCGACGAACACCACCCGACCGTCGGCGAGCCGCCCCACCCCATCGCCGCTGGCGCCGAGGCCGTGGATCTCCAGCGCTTCGGTCGACGGCTCGTGATCGCTCGGGTCCGGCGCGGGCGCCGTGTCTCGGTCGGTACTGCTCTCGTGCCCCATGCGTTCTCTTAGAGACTGTGGTCCGTGTCCGTGGCCACACACTCTACCGCAAGACCGCGGTCCCGTCCCAGGCGCTCGGCCGCCGACCCGTCGCGTACCGCGATCTCGACAAAGCCATCCGATCCGCCGAGGGCGATCAGGGCGTTGGGCTCGATCAGATCTCTACCCTCCTCACCATAGGTGGCGCACCAGCCCAGCCGGTCGCCATCCACCGATACCTCCCAGGTTCCGAGACGGGCCACGAGGTCGGTGAGGGCGAGGTTGGTTTGGAGATTGCCAAATCGATCCGCCCCGAGGACTTCACCGTGCGCCCGCCCCGGCGCGTAGGTCGGCGCCGGTAAGGTAGAAGGCCGCGGGTCGCTGATCGCAGAGCCGAGTTCGGCCAAGGAGCGGCCGTTGGCCAGGGCAGCTGCCACCGGCGCAAACAGGTCGCGACCGTGGAAGGTGTTGGAGACCGGGTGGCGAAAGAACGCTTGGTTGTCCAACAGGATGGTGCGCGCCTCCGGCTCGGCCGCCGCGATACCAAGCACGCCGTTGTCCGGTCCAACGAAGAACCGCCCACCCGCGGCGATAGCGATCGGTCGCCGCGCCGTACCCACGCCCGGATCGACCACGACCAGATGCACCGTGCCGGTCGGAAACGTGAAGGCGACGCTGCGCAGCACCAACTCCGCCGCTGGGAT
>JAUUZB010000255.1 GCA_030590185.1 Deltaproteobacteria bacterium | reverse complement strand
GGCGGAGCGGGCGGCGGCGGCGGCGGCGGCGGTGGCACCTGCGGCCTGGTGGATCCGTGCGGTGCCGGCTTCTACTGCGACCTCACCGACACCACCTGCAAAACCAGCGAGTGCACGGGCTACTTTGCGGACGACTGCGGCGTGGGCGAGACCTGCGTACCGGCTCCGGGTGACGCCGTGTACCGCTGCAAGACCGATGGCGGCGGCGCGGCCAACAGCGCCTGCACAACCGACGAGAACTGCGCTGACATGCTGTTCTGCACCGCCAACCTGTGCGTGGCGGCCCAGTGCGGGCCGGGCCAGGATTGTGTCGGCGTGGACGAATCCTGTCAGGGATTCCCAACCGCGTGGGGCGCGATTGCCGAGGGGATCTGCCTGACCGGCTGCACGCCCTTTGCCACACCGGGGACCTGCGACGGCGCGAGCTGGTGCATGGCCGAGTTCGAGGCTGGCGGCGGCGGTGAGTTGGTGGGTATCTGCTTCCCGACCGGCCCTGCCGCGATGGGACAACCCTGCGACGGCTCATCCCTGTGCGTGGAGGGCGCGACCTGCATCGGCGCCGAGGGTGGCAGCGCCACCTGCAATCAGGTTTGCGATCTGAACGCCATATCGCCCGCCCCGGGGAGCTGCGACGCGGGCGACGCGTGCCGGGTCCTGAGCGCGATGATCGATGGTACGCTAACTCCCGCCGCGTATGGGATCTGCGTCTCGGGCTGCGACTACGACGCCGGCGTACCCTGCGAGACCCCGAGCCTCATCTGCTTCCCGAACGAGTTCTTCCCCGCCGCGGACGCGGACCAGTGTGCCAGCATCGACCCGGCCCTCGTCGGCCTCAACGAGGGCGACACCTGCCCGGCGGACAAGGTGGGCTATTCCTGCGCCGCCATGCTCTCCTGTCAGGACCTGGACGGCGCCGGGGCCAACCCAGCTACCTGCATCCAGCTCTGCCGCGAAACGGCCGGCGCCCTCGGCGCGGCTGCCCATCCGGACTGCGACCGGACCGCTGCCGTTTGCACGGCAACGGCCACCGCTGGCGTGGGCTACTGTAACTAGGGCGCCTGCTCAAGAGCGCTCAGCGCCCCACCCCCCACCCTCTGGTCGAGGGTCCAACTCATCGGCCCCATGGAGGTGCAATCGCCGACCGGTGTCGGACAGGCACGGGTCGGTGTGGCCCGAGTTGTTGTACAGGGTTGGGACATGGATTGATTCTATATCGATTCTTGAACACGAGAGGACACACCAAAGCCAGGTGACATTGAACGGTATTTATTATTCTGGTATCTATTCTATAATGCCGGCCAAGATCGACTACGATCGCCTCGCGCAGACGCTGCGCCGTTTTCTCGGGGCGCGCGGGCCGAGCACGGCGCAGGCCGCGAGGCAGCACCTAGGTGTGAGCCAACCGACGTACTCGCGCCTAGCTTCGCGGATGGGCCAGGACCTGCTCGTGGTCGGCCGGGGACCGTCGACGCGTTACGCTGCGCGACGGGAGATCCGGGGGACGGGGCGAGAAGCTCCCATCTACGAGGTAGACGAAGGCGGTGAGACACGTCACGCGGCGACTCTTCACGCTGTGGAGCCCCGCGGGTTTTACGTCGAGTCGATGGTGGGGGATATCGACTCGGAGTTCTGCGACGACTTGCCGTTCTTCCTGTACGACGCACGCCCGGCGGGTTTTCTGGGGCGTTTGGTTCCGCGTCGTCATCCGGAGCTCGGTCTGCCGAGCGATGTCCGGTTGTGGTCGGCGGAGGATACTCTGGTCTACCTGACTCGGTTCGGATGGGACGTGCCCGGGAGCTTCATCGTTGGCGACGAGGCATTTGGTGCGTTTTTGCAAAAGGCTCGTTCCTCGGCCGGCCGAGTGACTAGCCGTAGTCGGCGGGCGCGGTACGAGGCGCTGGCCGACGACATCCTGTCACTGGGGGTGGCGGGCTCATCGGCGGCGGGGGAGCAGCCGAAGTTCTTGGTGACGCGGGAGTCGGGTCCTACGTCGGTGTTGGTGAAGTTCTCGCCGTTGCTTCGGGATGCTACCTCACGGCGCTGGGGTGACTTGCTCGTCTGCGAGCACGTGGCGTTGGGGGTCCTGGCCGGTGGTGGGCAACCGGCGGCTCGGTCTCAGATCGTGAAGGGCAAGGAACGACTCTTTCTCGAGGTCGAACGCTTCGACCGCATGGGTGCGATCGGCCGGCGTGGAGTTCTATCGCTGACCTCGATCGCGCTGGAGCATGGCGTGACACTCGCGAGTTGGTCGGCCGCGGCCTCAGAGCTCGTCGCCGAGGGTGTCCTGGCTGCGACGGATCGTGAAGCCATCCGGTGGCTCGAGCTCTTCGGCGGGCTCATCGCGAACACGGACCGGCACACGGGCAACCTTTCATTCTATTCCAAGGGTGCGCGTCTCGATGGGTTGGCGCCGGCCTACGATGTTCTTCCCATGGCCTACGCCCCCAGTGGAGCCGGGCCTGCGGAACCATCCTTCGAGCCATCCTTACCAGGGCCCGGTGATGGTGGGGTCTGGCCGACCGTTCATGCTGCGGCGGTGCGATTTTGGAAGGCGGTTGCAGCGCACCCGGCGATCACCAAGGGATTTGCCCGCATCGCCCGTCGGAACGCGGCCGTTGTCGAGGGTCTGGCCGATGTTGGTGATCGGTTGCCGAAGCCGGGAGCGAAAACGGTGAGACCGCAGCCCCGGAAATAAAGGCGGCCCGAAACCGGATGGCGCCATGGATTCGCGCTCACGGCGCGAGGATCGCGTCGTAGCCGTGACGGTAGCCTGGATAGATGAGCTCGTAGCCGCTGGCCCTCAAGGCGGCATTGCTGCAGCGTTTACCCGCAGGGCGGGGAGCGTCGGCCTGCGGCGGCGGCGGCACGTGGAAGCGGGCGGCCAGGTAGGTGATCAGCTCGTTGTAGGGCGTCGGGTCGTCGTCGACCGCGACGTAGACCGACTCCGGGGCCGGCAAGTCCATGAGGTGATGCAAGACGCCGGCGCAGTCGTCGCGGTGGATGCGGTTGGTGTAGCTGGTGGGCCCCGGGTGAAGGCGGGCGAGGCCGTTCTTGACGAACTCGACGAGACGGGTGCGCTCGGGCCCATAGATGCCGCCAAACCGCACGGCGGTAGTTGGAATGTCGGTGGAGGCGGCGAGCCGTTCACCCTGGAGAACCCGCAGGCCGTTGAACTTGTGCGGCTCGGTGGGTGAGGATTCATCGACCCAGCCGCCGTCATCCTGGGCGTAGACCCCGGTGCTCGAGGCGTAGAAGAGGCGGCGCAGGGTATCGGCCTGCGGCTCCAACACGTCCATGAGGTGGTCGAGGCCATCGAGATAGATCGCCTCGTAGCTCGAGTCATTGTGGGTCGAGGGCGCCGCGAGGAAGAAGGCGACCTCGAGACCGCCGGGCACCACGGTCAGGGAGGCAGGATTCGCGAGGTCGGCGCAGATCGGTTCGATCCCCTCCGCCAACCCGGCGACGTTGCGCCGCAGCCCGAAGACCTCGTGTCCCGCGTCGCGCAGGCGTGCCGCGAGAACGTTGCCGACGTAGCCGCACCCGACGATCAGGACTCGTGCCATGGCGCAGTCATAGGGACGCCGAAGCCGGGGATCAAGAGTGTCATCTCGTCCGCGACGAGGAGTCCTTACCGAGTTCTCACCGCGCCACGACCCGCACCGGCCGCGACCGACTGCTCGCCACAAAGGGCACCCGCAACTCGAACTCGTGCTCGCCGGCGCGTACCGGCCAACGGGTGGTGTAGGGATAATCCACCAGGGCGAAGGGCTCGCCGTTGACGTACCAGGCGGCCTGGGGCACCGGCGGATCGATCACCCCACGCAGGGGTAGCGAGGTAAATTGCGCCGGCGACTCTGGGTCACCGATGACGTGGCTGCCGTCCTGGGGCGAGAGGATCCTAACCCGCGGACTGCGGGTGTCGCGAAGGTGCGGCTCGAGCCGGGGCAGCAGCGGTAGCTTCTCCCGCCGCGCCCACTCGGCGTAACGCTCCGGCAAATCAAAAAACGTCCGCAGCTCGACGCGCTCCGCTGGCGTGCCTGGATTCGCGAGCTCGCCGTCGTCACGGTCCACGGCGAGGCGGCGATGAAACGTACAGTCATTCACCGGCACCGTCTCCGGCGTGAACCACTCCCGCCCGACGCGGGTGCAGGCATCGGTGGCCAGGGCGCCGGACAGCGTACAAACCTCCCGGGCGACGTAACCCTCCGGCGCCGGCCAGGTCGCGTCGCTCAGGCCGTCCCGCTCGTCGCCGTGCAAGGGCAACAGAATTCGCCGGGCCAACACCGACGCGCCGCTGTACCCGGCGAGCCTCTTCATCGGCGTCCAATCCGGATGGCCTAGCCAAACGCCAACGATGTAGCGACGCGAGTAGGCCACGGTCCAGGCGTCGCGGTAGTCGACCGAGGTGCCGGTCTTAACCGCCACCGGGAAGGGATACTCGGTGTGGCCCATGCGCGGAAAACTCGGCAGTCGCGCCATGGGGTCGCTCAAGAAACCGCTGACCGAACGGGCCGCCGCGGCGGTGAAGATCGGCTCGGGGAGGCGCGCCGGCTGACGATCATACCAACGCAGCTCCCGCAGACCCCCATCCTCGGCCAGCGCCGTGTAGGCTCGGACCAGGTCGACCAGCCTGACCGGCATGCCGCCGAGGGCGATGCCGAGTCCGTAGTAATCGAGGGCATAGCGTTCGGAGTGCAAGCCCAGGTCACGATACGTCCCGAACAGATTCGCCAGGCCCAGGCGCTTGGCCAGGGCCACCGCCGGGACGTTGCGCGAATTGCCGAGGGCCTGACGCGGTAACATCGGACCGAGGAAGCGACGGTCGGCGTTGCCGATGCCATCTGGGCCGCGGGTCACGTCATCAACCACCGTGCCCGCCGTGATCACGCCACTGTCGAGGGCCCGCGCGTAAATGAATGGCTTGAGGGCGCTGCCCGGGTGGCGACGGACCTGGGTGTAGTCGATGGAGCCCGCGGCGAGATCACCGAACCAATCGGTGGAGCCAACGCTGGCGCGGATCAGGTAGCGGACCTCGCCCTCCTCCTCCACGCGCTCGGCGACCACCGCCGCCGCGTTGCCTGCCCCGCGTGCCGCCCAACGCCGCACGGCGCGCCACAACACGCCCTGGACGCGCTCCTGTTGGGCGAGATCGATGGAGGTACGAATGATCGGGTCCGCATAGAATTGTCTACGGACGTCGGCATCACCGAGCTGCCGCGCCAAGTGCAACACCGGATGCAGGGCCGCCGGAGGCCGCGACGGGCGCGATGGGACGTGGAGATGACTCAGCTCGATCACCGCCTGGTGGTAAACGCTCTCCTCCAACCGGCCCCGGTTGTAGAGCAGATCCAGAATGCGACCGGCGCGCTCGATGCCGCGTGCCTTGCCGTCTTCGTTGTAGGGATTCATCCGCCCGGGGGACTGAGGCAGCGCGCACAGCAAGGCGGTCTCGGCCCAGCTCAAATCCTCGATCGGCTTGTCGAAGTAGCGCCGGGCCGCGTACTTGATGCCGTGCACGTTGTTCCCGTAGGGCGCGAGCGTCAGGTAGTGACGCAGCACCGCGTCGCGGCCGTGGATCTGCACCAGCAACAACGCGGTGGTCGCCTCCACCGCCTTGCGCAAATACGTACGCGACCCCGGGTGCTGGAGCCGCGCTAGCTGCATCGGGATGGTCGAAGCGCCGGAGATGCGCTGCCCCGACTCTAGGTTTTGTCCGATGGCGCGCAGCACCGCGAAGGGATCGACCCCGGGGTGCTGATAGAAACGTTGGTCCTCCACCGCCAGGGTGGTGATCGCCACCCGCATGGGCAGCTCCTCGATCGGCCAAAAACCGAGTCGCTCAGCGCCGTCGCTGGCCGGGACCTCGCCGAGGAACCTACCCTCCCTGTCGAGCAGCATGAGGGTCGGCTCGGGCGCGTACAGACCGGTGCGCAGCCCCGCCGCAATGACCAGGGCGAGCAAGACGCCCCCCAGCGTCAACGCTGCTATCTGCGCGGCCCGGCGCATCGCCTATTCGGTGGCCGGCTCGACGGTGATGGATGCTCCCGGGGTGTTGCCGCGCACCGAAGCATCGAACAAAAGCTCGGCGATCGCCGCCGGTTGGATGAAGCTGCCCGGGATCATCGCCCGCAGGCGGAAGTAGAAGTCGTAGGTCCCCTTGGGCAGCTCGTCATAATAGTAGGTCACTGAGTCGTCGTAGTAGGCGACGTAGGAGGCGCGCTTGGTCTGACTGCCGCTCGGGGTCGCCTCCGGCGGCGCGGTGGCGAGGCTCGGGTTGAGGGGCTCCATGCCCGCGGCGAGCGGCACGCTGATCGCCACGTAGTGATGCAATTTGGGATTGACCACCCGGACGTGTTCTTCGATCACGGCACCGTTCGCAAAGCTCAGCTTGGTGCCCGGCTCGGTGAGCCGGAAACGCTTGGG
>JAUUZB010000580.1 GCA_030590185.1 Deltaproteobacteria bacterium | reverse complement strand
GCTCAGGCGACGGCGAGCTCGTCGAGCTTGTGGTCGAGACAATCCTTGAGCTCCTCGTGTTGGCCGAGGGAATCCCAGATGTAGCGCACCCCGATCCGCTCGTTCGGCCCGGAGCGCACCACCTCACCGCGCACGTTGAACTCGCGCTCGAGATCCTGGCCGCCGAAGTTGAGCTCCAGCTGGGTCCCGATCGGCGGCGGCGGCGCCAGCTCCAGCAGCATGCCGCTGGCGCTGATGTTCACACTCTTGCCCTGGCGCTCCCCCTCATCCTCCCAGGTGCAGGCCACCGGCAGGGAGAGGGGCAGGCGTTGATAGGAGCGTCGCTCGTCGTGCATATAAGCGAGCTGCTGGCGCAGGACGCGGGTCACGTTCTCGATGTTCAACGGCTTGGTGAGGAAGAAGCTCACCCCCTCGCGAGCCGCGTCGCTGATCACCGAGGTGGAGTTGGAAGCGGTGATCATGGTGATCGGGACATTTTGATTCGAGGGCGACTCCCGCACGATGCGCACGCCGCGGTGGCCGTGGGAGACGTCCCAGTCGATGAAGACCGCGGAGACCTTCACTCGGTTGACCAACCGCGCCAGACCCTCGGCCCCGGCCATGCGAATTGGACGCACCCCCGCCGCAGTTAGGGCGTAGCTCAGAACCGTGAAGCTCTCCTCGCAGGTCGCATCCACCAAGGCATGCAGACTGAACATGGTGCGCGGCTCCCCGGGCTGGTTTGCCCGATCCCCGGACGTCGTGTGGTACGCAATGAGCGTAGCCGATTTGGCGCCGCTGCGCCGTGATGCGGGTCACGTTTTTCCCGTGTGATGTCGGTCACATAGAACAGGTGACGCGGATCACGTCAGCGGCGAAGGCCCGCGGCGGCTGGCTCAGAGGCCCATAAAACGACGGATCAGCGGAGCGACCTCGGTGGTGTTCTCAACGTGGAGGTGATGGCCGCCCTCCAATCGTTCCACCTGGAGATCCGGAATGCAGGCGATCCGTCCTGTCATCACCTCCGGGGCAAAGGGCCAGCCATCGGTCGCCCACAGCAGCAGGGTGGGCGCGCTGATTCGGGAAAGGAAGGCGCGCACCTGCTCCTCGGTGTAACGCATGGGCGAGACCTGGCGCAGGCGGGGATCGGTGCTCCAGGTTACACCGCCCGGCACCTCCCGGGTACCGCGCTCGACCAACAGGGCGGCCGACTCGGGCGAGAGGTTCGGGACGACCTTGGAGAGGGTCACGACCGCGGCCTCGCGGCTCGGGTGGGGGAGCGGATCGCGGCGGCGAACCCGGCGCCGGGCGGTGAGGTAGTCCGCGGTTCGCCGCGGCACATCCTGGGGCGGGGAGACGAAGGGCCCGAAGCCCTCGATCAATACGAGCCGAGTGATCCGCTCCGGGAGGGTCCCCGCCGCCAGCGCACCGATGCCGGCGCCCATCGAATGCCCGAAATAGGCGAAGCTCTCCCAGCCGAGGGCGTCGGCGACCCCGAAGATATCCGGCAGCCAGTCGACGAAGTGATAGGCGTTGCCCGGGGGCCGCCAGGCGGAGCGGCCGTGGCCGGGCAGATCCGGCGCCACGATCCGCAGCTCCGGCAACAACGGCGCCAGGCGATCATAGCTGGCGGCGTTGTCGAGCCAACCGTGCACCGCCAGCACCGGCATGCCGTGCTCCGGCCCCCAGACCTTGGCCGCCAGGCGCAGATCCGGAAGCTCGAGGGTGATCTCTTTCGGCGTGGACATGACTCAAAGCGGCGCGGCACGCACCGTATACGTTTTTGCGCCGTTGACCAATCCCTGTGATTGCGAAGGTGGCCCCGGCGGGATACCTTCAACACAGGAGGTCCGCGACGACCGCGGGCCGAGGGACCAGCTATGTCGCGCGTAACCGCGGTGAGCTCTGCGACCTTAGGCAGCCTCGTGACCCAGGGACAGGGTGGCGATGGGCAGGAGCCGGACGAGGAAGAGCAGCAGGGCAAGAAGAAGAAAAAGAAGAAACCGGCCGCCGCCAAGAGCCAGGCCGCGCCCGCGGCGGCCAGCAATCGCGACACCCTCGAGCGACGCCGCGCCCCGGCCGGCGTGCCGACCATGGGTTCCGCCTTGGGCGCCGGGCTCGCGGTCGAGGGTGAGGGTCAGGCACCGATCGCACAACAACTCGGCCTGCTGCAGAAACGCCTCGCCGAGGCGGAGAACGGGTTCGAGTTCATGGGCAAAGGCCACCCGAGCTACGAGAAGACCAGGTTGGAGGTCGAGCGCCTGCGCGACATGGTCAAGACCCTCGGCGGTTGAGAGGCGCGCCTGGCCGCCACGGCGTCTTCATCGGGGGCCACCAAGAGAAAGGCAGAACAGATCCGTGTCGGGTCGCCTCTAAAATCCGAGGGGACCGACGATGCCGCCATCGAGCGCTCTTCGATTATTGATGTTGTTGCTCCTGTCGGTGACGGGGTGCTCGTCGAATGGCTGGCTGCCCCTGGCGGGCATCACCTACAAGTGGCAGAAGCCTCGCACGATCCAACGGACGCAGGCGGACCGGATCCGGAGCGACCGCATCTGGTTCATCCAAACCAACCTGGAGAGTCTGCGCCATGACGCTCGGCGCGGTGCCGGCGCCCAGTTGTTCTCCTATGCCAACCTGCGGGGCTGTCCTGACTACACCCACTATCATTTCGCCAGCCTCGTCCGGAGCGCCGCGGATGAGATCTTCCGTTACGACGACGCCAACCGCATTCATCGATCTCTCGAGGAACGGCTCGAGGCCGATCCTCTCCTGCGCCGCGCCTGCGCAACCGATGGGACTCTGCCAGCCAACGGCCCCGTGCCTCGCCTCCTCGAGCTCGCCCACCAGCGCCGCGCCGTGGTGCTGCCCTTGAAAACTCTGGGGGAGTTTCCCAAGGACACAGCGGAGATTCTCACCGGCCTGTTGGTCACGGAGCTGTCACGCGTCCACAACCTGGAGGCGCTCGGGCCGCAGGACGTGGAGGCGTTGCTGCGGGCCGAGGCGATGAAGGATCTGATCGACTGCGACGATACGATCTGCTTGGCGGAGATCGGGGGGGCGCTAGATACGGATCTGGTGTTGCACGGCAATATTGCCCACCTGGGTGGACAGTACATCATCATCTTGAACATCGTCGACAGCTCCGAGACGCGTGTCCGTGGCCGTGTGCGCAGAGTGCTGCCCGCCGAGGTAGACGTTCTCACCGGGGCCCTCGGCGACATGACCGCTGAGGTCGTCATGCGGCTGGACGGGTCGGGCTGAGGACCCAGCCCTGGGGACGGCCACAGCCGCGGCGCCCGCCGCTAGTCCTCCGCCTCCAACTTCGCCTTCATCTTGGCGAAAAAATCCGCCGCCATCTCCTCAGACTCCTCATCACCACCGTCGGCATCACGCTCCCGGCGGACCACCATCGGGTCATCTGGGATCTCGAGCAGGAAGCGCGACGGGCCGCGCTCGGTGAGCCGGCCGTACTGGCTGCGATAGTGCGCCCAGGTCAACCACAAACGCTCGCGGGCCCGGGTGATACCGACGTAACACAGTCGGCGTTCCTCCTCGATGGAACCGCCGAACTCGAGAGTTTTCTTGTGCGGGATCTGATCCTCCTCGCAGCCAACGAAGAAGACGTGGGTGAACTCGAGGCCCTTGGCCCCGTGCAGAGTCATCAGGGTAACCTTGCCCTGGGGGTCCTCCTCCTCGTCATCCCTGTTCGGCTCGAGCGCCGAGCTGCGCAGGAACTCCTCGATGGGCGAGTCATCGCCGGAAAGGTGACCCTCGACTCGCTCGATGGCGTTGCCAACCTCGATTAGGTTATCCAACCGGCGCTGGCAGATCACCGGCGCGTCGTCGCCGCGCAGCACCGAGTCGCGCAGATTGAGCTGCTCGATCAGATTGCGCACCAGGGGCGCCGCCTGACCCGGCGTGGCCTTCTGCAGGCCCTTGGCGATGGGAACCATGATGTCCATCAGATCCCGAGCGCCGGCCCGGGCTTGCTTGGTCAGCCCCTCCACTTGATCGGCGGCGCGCAGGGCACCCCACAGGCCCTTCTCGTTCTCCTCCCCCCAGACGGCGAGCCGCTCGACGCTGGTCGGACCGATGCCACGCGGCGGAACATTGATAATCCGCCGCAGGGAGATCTCGTCGAAGTGGTTGAAGCCCGCGGAGATGAAGGCGACCACGTCCCGAACTTCCTTGCGTTCAAAGAAGGCCTGGCCCCCCACCAGCCGAAACGGGATGCGCTCGAGGCCGAGGGTCTCTTCGAAGATGCGGCTCTGGGCGTTAGCCCGGTAGAGGATCGCGATCTGCTCGTGGGG
>JAUUZB010000561.1 GCA_030590185.1 Deltaproteobacteria bacterium | reverse complement strand
CGGGCACGGTCTCGAACACCAGCGGTCTAGGCTTCGACGTACCGCAGCTCCCCACCGACCAGCGCCTCGAGCACCCGCAGCTGAAAGGCACACTCGTGCTCGTTGGTCACCGGCTCCAGGATCTCATTGATGTGCGCGTAGGCCGCCAACAGCAACCAGGCGAGGGGTTCCGGATCCGGCATGGTGCCCAGGCAGGCCTCCACCAGCCAGTGGCTGTCGCAGAGAAAAAGGGTCGCGTCGAGGACCAGCCGACCAGACGACGTCTCTTGGTAGCGCGCGAACTCGGCCTCCTCCACCTCCCAGTGGAGGTGGGTCATCTGAGCGCGGGCGGACATGGCCAAGGATGGGATGTGGACCGCCTCGCTCGGTGAGATCGCGAGCTCGGGGTTGGCCACCTCGGAGAGCGCTGGCACCAGCCTGATGCGCACCGGACGGGCGTTGGTCAGGTGCTCGTCGGGGCGCAGGGCCTCGAGCCAGTGGACCAGGTTGTTGATCAGGCGCCCCCGCTTGCCCGGCTCCGGCGCGGGCATTTTTGACGGGAACCCGTGGCTGGAGCGCGGCGCCGAGCTCGGTCGAGCCACGCGCCCCTCGTTCAAGTGATCCCGCACCCAGGCCGCGAGATGTTCCGGCATCTCACCTCGTACCACCCGAGCCAGGGCGCTGTTGCGTTCCTCGTCAAAGGCCGCCACCCCGAAGCTGCAAAACTCCGTGGCGAGCTGCCAGGCGGAGGCCAAGTGGTCATCGCCCAAGGGGAAGAGCGGCAAGCTCGAGACGGCCTGCGCCACCGGCCGGATGATCGATGGCAACACCGTGCCCACCGGAGTGGCGCTCAGGACGAGGTGTTTGCCCGCGAAGTCGAGCAGCAGAGTCTCCACTCGGACGCGCCACTCTTCGCGCACCTTGCCGGCGGCGAGTCGCCGGGTCAGCTCTGAGAGCAGAGCCTCAATCGCGCGTTCGAGGGCGGCGTCGAGGGCTGCCTCGAGTTCGTTTGCGCTCTGCGCTCGATGCAAACGCACGAAGCCCGAGACCCCGTACTCCTCGGCCAAATCGCACAGCCGGCGAAGGAGTCGCCCGCTGCGGTCCAGCAGGATCACCGCCCGCTGCGCGCCCTCGTCGGCCGGCACGCCGAGGCGACCGTTGAAGCCCGATCCTTCAACGTCGGCCTCGACGATGAAGGCTGTCTCCGGCGTGGTCGGGTTATCCCTGGCATCGCGGCTGGTCAGATCGAAATCACAGCCGAGCCGTACCTCGCCCATGGCGCTGAGCAGTCGGTGCAAAAATGGGCTCACCGCCAGGGCGCTCGGCGGCGCCCCCCTGGGCTCCTGACCAAAGGCCGCGGCCGCAGCTAGCTCGCCGAGGCGCTCGTGCGCGAAGGCTGTGCCATATTGCAGCACCAGCGTATCGCGGTCAGGGTCCCGGATGACCTGGTCTACCTGGACGGCGGTGCAAACACCCCCGCTGTCATCGATGAACAGCGGTAGCTCGTCGATCCCGAATAGCTCCGCCCCCGGCCGCCGCATCTCGCGACAGACGAACCACTGTAGGTGGCGGCAGGCCTGACGGCGATTCTCCTCCCAACCACCGAAGGCCGCCGGGTCCTCGGGTTGGCGAGGCTCGACTCCTAGGAAACATTGGCGCAGCTGGTGCAGCAGCGCCCGCAGGCAGTCGTACTGGCGCTGCGGTTCCCAAGCGCTCGGGTCGACGCCTTCGACCAGGAGCGGGAAGTCCGGGTAGGGTTGGAGCCCCACTGCGACGTCGCGCACCAGCACGCCGTCCTGCTCGGCGAGCAGGTCTCGGCCATCGACGCGCACGTAGGCCGCCTCACCAACCAGCATTACAATGAGCCGCTCGCTCTTGGCGTCGAGGCTCAGGATCGAGCTGGTGTCGAGTCCCCGCACGTCCGCCGGCACCTCGGGAATGGCGCCGTAGACCAGGCCGTGGGTGTGATCGAGGTTCGTGACCAATTGGCGCGGGGTGAGATCTCCACCGGCCAGGGAACGGAACACCGGCAGCTCGAGCAGCGCCTCGGACTCGAGCAGGGTCAGGCTCACCCCGGGGCGGCTCGACTCCGGGCGGCGTTGGCGTAGGCGCACCACGGCGCGCCGGGTCAGCTCCTGCAAGGCAACGTTGCGGGCCGCGTCGCCGATCCCCTCCTCCACCCCGCGGAACAGGGCGGCGAGGGCGCGGCGGTTGAGCAAGGCCTGGGCAGACCGGGCGCGGCTCAACATCTCCCCGGCGATCAGCTCGGCGAGGGGGACACCGTCCGACTTCACCTCACGTCGCAGCAGGCTCGGTGACAGATCCGGCACCTCCACCGTCAGCCACTGCCCCGGGTAGGCGCTCGGCAGCTCACCCTCCCAGGCGACCCGGCCGGTGGTGACCACCCGCGCCCAGACGCCATTCTCGCCCCGGGCGGTTTCGCTCGATGCATGGAGCATGGCGGTGACATCCCCCACCCCAACCAGCAAACGCTTGGTGGTCGTCGAGCCGGTCGAGCCTGGTTGCTCCCCCAACGCCTCGACCAGATCCGCCAATGGGATCTTGGGCACCTCGACCGGCCCGGTCAGCCAGGGTCGCGGCGGTGGCACGGCCAGCGGGCCTCGGTAGAAGTGAAGCTCGAAGTCGCTGCGTAGGTCCGGCGCCACCACGTGAACCCCGCTACCGCCGATCAAACGCAGGGAAGGGATTTCACGTTCGGGGCAGATCAGCACCGGCGCGTCGAGGGCGTCCGCCACCGCCAAGGCGCGGCGGCGCAGGTCGGCGTTCTGTTTCGCCTCGGGGGGCGCGACCACCACGCGCTCGGCGTCTTGCAGAAAGGTCCGCAGGCGGTGCGGCTCGATTTTTGGGCCATCGAGAACCGCCACGTCGTGCAGGGTGAGCGGCGCCTTTCCAGAGCCGAGCTTGAGGATGTAGGGCCGCAGACGAACCCCCATCTCGCCGAAGACCTCGTCCCGCACGATGCCAGCGTGGTCCGCGGTCTTGCGCAGGCGGTCGAAATTGATGATGCCTTCGAAGCTCACCCCGCGCACGGGCTCGGTCTGGATCGATTGCACCCAGACGCCGTAGGTCAACAGCCTGGCGGTCGGCTCCTCCGATTGGCAGCGCGCCACCGTCCCGTAGAGATCGCCCTCGTCAAAGGACTGCACCCGGCTGTAGCCGAACAGGAACGGCACGCGCACGCTGGCGTAACCAAAGGGCGCCTCGTCGTTGACGATGATCGGCACCGGCGCCGCCAAACATCGCGACTCAATGGCGTCCGGCTCGCTGAAACCATGAAAGCCGCGACGCCGCGCTTGGCCGCGGTCGATCTTGATGGCGCGTAAGAAAGTCCCGTTGAGCGTCTCGTCCGACTCGCCCACTTCCACCGCGTCCTGCTTGCCGAGCACCACCATGCGGTGGGTGTTGCCCTCGGTTCCGTCTCCCGATTCGAGAATGATTGTCTCGGGGGCGAACAACAGGAGGGCGTTGATGCCCAGGGCGAGCTCCCGCAGGTGACCGACCTCGAGTCGATCCTTGGAGGCGAACAGGAAGTCGAACAGGCTCGCCATCTCCTCCTTGCGGATGACACCGCCGACCCAGGAGAAGAGCACGTCCTTTTCGGAGAGATCGATGTTGATGGCGGTGGCGCCGTTGGCCACCGCTGCCTGGATGAGCTCGAGAACGTAATAACTCGGGTCGGCGAGAGCGAACTCCCGCATCTTGCGAATCGCGCTGCTGCGGGCCAGGGTGAAGCGTTTGCGGGTGGAGAAGCCCCCACCGCGCCGGCTCCTGGCGATCACCTCATCGATACTCGCCACGTTGCCTCGCA
The DNA here is from genome assembly GCA_030590185.1 of Deltaproteobacteria bacterium. The sequence continues at coordinate 555 of JAUUZB010000561.1, read as the reverse complement.
TATTTGTCGAGATCCGAGCGATCGCGCACCGCCGCGGCCATCAGGTGAACGTCGAGGCTCAGGAGCCGGTCCTCGGTGAGCAACAGACTCTTGGCCAGGGCATAGGCCGCCAGCGCCGGGTTGCGCTGATAGGCGGCCGCCAGCGTCCGTAGTTGCGGGTGTTCACGGTTCACCGCCGCCTGGGGCCGCAGCATCCGACGCTTCTCGCTGACCCGCTTGGGTGGGCGCGCCATCATCGCCGCGAGTCGCCGGCCGACCACGAACAACGGCGGGTCCACTTCAGCGGTGCCCATCACGCAGGTGGTCAGCTGGGCATAGCCGGCGTCGACCTGGTCGAGGATCTCCTCGGCGTCATGGATCAGATCACGCAGTTGGAGCGGGAGGTTCTCGTCGAGCTCCACCGCGATGAAGGCGGCGTGGGGCTCGGTGATCAGGGGGCTGATCAAGGCCTTCGGGTCATAGGAACCCCAGGAGGAAAAATCGAAGGCGTCGGCGCGCAGGTTGACGTTCAGGGTGTTGCCGATGCGACCGATGAGCGTCTTGCGCTCCCGGGCG
>JAUUZB010000743.1 GCA_030590185.1 Deltaproteobacteria bacterium | reverse complement strand
CCCTACTGTGATCGCGCCAGCAAGGTCGTTGAAAAACTGCGCGAGCTCTATCCCGACAGCCTCCGCGTCGTCTTTCGCGACTTCCCCCTGGCGCAACACCCGCAGGCCCGCGCCGCCGCCGAGGCGGCCCAGTGCGCTCACGAACAGGGGGCGTTTTGGAAGTACCACGACTTGCTCTTTGCCAACCCCTCCTCCCTGTTGCCGGAGGATTTGAAGGGCTATGCGAGCGACGTCGGTGTCGATCTAGATGTGTTCGCGGCCTGTTTGGCCTCGGAGCGGCCTGGGGCGGCGGTGGCAGGGCACGAGGCGGCCGCCGAGCGCTATGGCGTCGATGGCACACCGGCCCTCTACCTCAACGGCATCAAGCTCATTGGCCTCTTGCCCTTGCCGTTGATGCGGGCTTTGATCGACAATGAGTTGAGGTTGCCCTAGGGCCTTCCCTGCCAGACGGACAGAGTGGAGCTGGAATCATGTTTGACGCCGTAAAGGTTTTTTCGGCCACCAAGCGCAACGAGCGCGAGGCGCTCGGTGAGACAGCTACTCGTTGGTTGCGGGAGCACAAGGGCAAGATCGAAATCGTTGACAAGGTCGTGACCCAGAGCTCTGACAGCGAATATCACTGTCTGGCGATCACGATTTTCTACCGCGAAAAGTAGTCACCCGAAGCCACGTCGTGGGCGGTAAGGCCAAGCAGCTCGAGCCCGGCGATCGCGTGGGGCGGTTCTTGATCCTGGAGCGATTGGGCCAGGGTACCTCCGGTACGGTCTATCTCGCGGAGGACACCGTCCTCGAGGCCAAGGTCGCCCTCAAGACCGTGGACGCCCGTGCCTCGTCGGTGAGCACGGCGCGTTTCAAGCGCGAGATCCTGTTGGCGCGCAGCATCGTTCATCCGGGCGTGTGTCGGGTGTTTGATCTGCACGAGGAGCAGGACTTGCTGTTTTTGACCATGGAGTTCATTCCTGGCGAAACCCTCGAGGCGATCCTGGCGCGGGACGGACGCTTGGGGGTCAACCGCAGCCTGCGGGTCGTACGGGACATCGCGCAGGCGGTCGCTGCGGCGCACGCCATCGGGATCATTCATCGCGATCTCAAGCCGGCCAACATCGTGTTGGCGCTCGGGCGGCAGCCGACGGTGCTCGATTTCGGCTGCGCCACGGCGCCGAGCTTGGCCCAAATAACCCGGGTCGGGCAGTTCGTTGGCACCGCCCGTTACCTGGCGCCGGAGATCCTGTGCGGGCGGGCCGAGGCGACCGAGGCGGCGGATCTCTATGCCCTGGCCGTGATCCTCTATCGCTGCCTGACCGGCCGGTATCAGTACCGGGCCAAGACCTTCGAGGAGCTACGAACCGAAAGCGAAAAACAGCCCCCCCCGCCGAGTCGGTTGGCGCCGGAGGTGGGCGAGGCCCTCGATGCGGTCCTGATGCGGGCCATGGCGTTGGATCCGGCCAAGCGTTACCCCACGGCCCAGGAGCTCGAGCACGCCCTCGCCGCGGTGGCGGAACAGACCGCGCCCAAGCCCGTGGCGCTCCCCGAGGAGTCGTCGTCGCCGTGGGATGGGGACATCGAGCGGACCGTGACCGCGGTGGTCGACTTCTTTCGGGACGAGACGCTCGGCGGTGGCCAGGAGACCTTCACCACCGTGTTGTTCAGCGAGATCTCGGAGATCGGCGAGTTCTTCGCCACCCACGGCAACGCCGCTGGCAAGCGTCGCATCGAGGAGCACAACGAGATCGTGTTCGGGGCCATCCGGGCCCATGGCGGTACATTGATCAAGACCGCCAGCGACGCGGTGATGGCCTCCTTTGCCGCCGCTCAGGATGGGGTCGACGCCGCCATCGCCATGCAGCGGGCGGTGGCCGGCTTCAACCTCGACCATTACGACGACCCCCTCAGTGTTCGGATAGGGGTCAACAGCGGCACCGCGGTGTTGGATGGCAGCGAGCTGTTCGGCGACGCGGTGCGGGTGGCGGCGCGGGTCGCTGGCCGCGCCGGGCCTGACCAGATCTTCATCACCGGCGCCACCCGGGCCAAGCTGACCGCCGCTGACGTGCCGATCAGGCGCCAGGCGTCCCAGCGCCCCCTCGGGGTGGCCGGCGAGTCCCACGAGCTCCATGCGGTGGTGTGGGGTCCACAGGCCCAGGCCGGCGCGGCGACGGGCCGGGCTGGTGGCGCGTCTCCCCGCAGCGTTTCCCCGGGTTCGGCCGCGTCTCCGCGGTCGGTTGTCGGTCGTTCGGGGCGGGATTCGGCGAAGATCGGAACGCCTGGGGCGCGTTTGGGAAGGCTGTCGGGGCGGGTTTCAGGGAAGGTCGAGACGCCCGGGGGGCGTTCGGAGCGGAATTCGGCGAAGGTCGAGGCGCCAGCGGGTCGTTCGGGACGGAGCCCGGCGAGCGGTGAAGCGCCGGCGGGTCGTTCAGGGCGGAGCCCGACGAGCGGTGAAGCGCCGGTGGGTCGTTCAGGGCGGAGCCCGACGAGCGGTGAAGCGCCGGCGGGTCGTTCGCCGCTGGGGCGTGCCCGGGTCGAGAGCTGGGGGTTGCCGTCGCCGGACGCGCCATCTGGCCCCGGCGGGTCGATCGCCGATAACGAGCGCTGCGTTGAGTTGCTCGGGGATCTCGAGGAGACACTCATCGCCAAGGGGCTCTACCCGGGCGACGATGAGCGGCTCGATCGCACTCTCGATACGGCCGCGCGTCAGCTAGCACAGGGCAAGAAGGGGCCCGGGGTGCGATTCCTCGAGTTCGCCGGGACCCGGGCTGAGGAGGTGGACATCGACGGGGCCTTTGTTACCGCCAAGCTCGGGCGGCTCGAGCGGGCGTTGAGTGATGCTCGGGTTGATCCGCTGAATCAGGAGGCGTTGACGATCGAGATCAACGATCTGCGCAAGCGCCGGGCTTTCTTCAAGGCCAACGAGGTGCTGAATCAGGCGCTGGCGGAGCTCGGGGGGGGCGGCGGGTAGCGGCGATCGGTGCCGGTGGCCGATGTTGTGGGGCTGTTCTATCGAGAAGCGCCCGCCTGCCGGTTCTTCTTGGGAATGGGAAACGCACCGAGGGCGCGTTACTTTGATGATTGATGGACACGTTCCGTCTAAACCGCGAGCGCAGCCTCGCGCTCCACGCAGCCGTGGCGCAGAAGGTGGCGCGCGACCCCGCGATCATCGAGCGGGCCCGTGAAAAAATCGAGGAATGGCTCGCCCGCGGCGGCGGCACCACGCCATTGTGGCGTCAATGGCGTGATCGGCTCGACGGGCCCGTGGATGACGTCGTTGCTTTTTTGACCGAGGAGTCCGAGGAGGCGGCGTGGATGCGCAAGGCGTCGCCTTTTGCCGGCGTCTTGAGTGCACAACACCGCCGCCAAATCCTCCGCGACGTGCGCGCTCGGCTCGAAACGACGACATGACCCGCGCTCAGCTCGAGCACATCATCCGGGCGGCTTGCAGCATCGTGGACGATCACGAGCTCATCGTCGTTGGCGATGCGACATCGGTTTTAAGCACAGCGTCCGCCTCACGCGGGAGATCCGGAGAAAGGTTGGTGCACTATGCCGCGATGGCGAGAGGACGAGCGGCTACTGCCGTTAACCGCCCAGGATCTCCGGCTTTTTCCGGAGACCTTCTTCCGGATGGTCCCGGAGAACAAGGACCGGCTCTGCTACTTCTATTTCGATGAAATCCAGACCGTCGAGAATTGGGAGTTGT
>JAUUZB010000094.1 GCA_030590185.1 Deltaproteobacteria bacterium | reverse complement strand
GGGCGCCTACGGAGCCGCCTGGCGGCGTCTCCTCCGGCGGTTCCGGGAGCCGGCTGCGCCGTCTCCCGCCACCCTCCGGCAGCCGCCTTTGGCGTCTGCCTCCGTGGCTCCGGGAGCCGGCTGCGCCGTCTCCCGCCGCGCTTCGGCAGCCGCCCTTGGCGTCTGCCTTCGAGCCAACAGGGGTCAGGACTACCCACTTGACACTTGGCTTCCGGGTTGTGTCTTCTGAAAAATGCCAATGATTTCACAGTAGGGGTCAGGACTACCCACTTGACACTTGGCCTTCGAGCTGCGTTTTGAGGAAAACCCAAATGATTTCAAAGAACCTAAGTGTCAAGTGGGCAGTCCTGACCCCCCCCTCGTCGGTGCGCGCGGCAGTGCCTATCTTCTCGGTAGTTGCAGAACGCCACCGGATCGATCCAGCGGAGGTGGGTGAATGACGGAATCGGAGATTCGCATCGACGTCCAGGTCTTCGAGGGCTGCCCCCACGCGGCGCCGGCACTCGCGTTGGCCAACGCGGTGGCCGAGCGACTCGGGCCGGGGATCACGGTCGAGCGGGTCGAGGTCGACACCCCGGAAAAGGCGGCAACCCTTGGGTTCCTCGGCTCGCCTTCGCTCCGCATCAACGGCCGGGACGTGGAGGGCAAAGCCACGACCCAGGGCACCCTCTGCTGCCGGACCTACCCCCATGGCGAAGGAGTACCGCCGGCCTGGCAAGTGGAGGCAGCGGTACTGCACGCGCTCCGGCCGCGCGGCGTCCTGTTTTTGTGCGTTGCCAACTCGGCCCGAAGCCAGATGGCCGAGGGCATCGCGCGCTCCCTCGCCCCGGAGGACGTCGAGGTTTGGTCCGCGGGATCGGCGCCGACCCAGGTGCGCGAGGAAGCGGTCGCGGTCCTCGGGGAGATCGGCATCGACATCTTCAGCCACCGCTCCAAGGCCGTCGCCGACGTGCCAGCGGATCGGGTCGACACCGTGGTCACCCTGTGCGGCGAGGAGGAGTGCCCGGCGTTCTTGGGCGAGGCGAGACGACTGCATTGGGGGCTGCCCGATCCGGCCGCCGCGACCGGCGATGGGTCGGCACGCCTCGATGCTTTCCGGGAAGTCCGGGACGAGCTTCAACGGCGACTGACCAGCGTGTGGAAATCGTAGTCACACCCGAAGCTGCAGCGTAGACGTCAACAGTCCCGTGGCCCCTCCGATCTCTCCCCCACCGACGCCCGCGACGACGGGGGCTGTGGCAGACGTTGCCCGACCCCGGTGAATCCTCTATGCCGCGACCGCCATGGAGAGGTTGTTCCGCGCCGTCCGCGAGAGTTGCTCCGCCGCCACCTGGTCGCGCGGCGTGGAGCTGTCGCGCGCCGAGGCCGTCGTCGGCATCCGCGCCAGCGACGATGAGATCGAGCTGCGGGTCAACACCCAGGCGACCATCTCCCCCACGGTCTATCTCTACCCCGGCGACGAGGACTGGTCCTGCGAGTGCAACCACCCCGAGGATGCCTGTCCCCACGTGGCCGGCGCGGTCATCGCCCTGCGCCAGGCGCGACAGCGGGGCGAATCGCTGCCCGGCGCCGGATCCAGCGCCCCGGGTCGGCTCGGCTACCGGCTCGGGCAACGGGATCGATGGCTCAGCCTCGACCGGGTTGTGGTCACCACGGACGGCGAGGCGCCGTTGGTCGGCACCCTGACCGCCAACACCTCGGGCAACGCGCCGTCGGTCACCGCCACCCAACAGGACGTGCAAATCGAGGCGGTGCTAGCGTCGTACGGCGACGGTCCGCTGCCGCGAGGGTTGCTGCCCAAGCTGTTCAAGGTGTTGGCCGACGCACCGGATCTCACCTTCAAAGGTGAGCCGATCGCCGTGGCGGGCGAGACCAGCGGGCTTTGCCTGCGCGTGCAGGACTGTGCCGTGGGGGTGCGCGTCCTGTTGGAGCAGGCCCCCGAGGTCGACGAGGTGCTCGAGAACGGCGCGGTGCGCAGCGGTCGAACCCTGCGGGCGCTCGGTAAGACCGGGCTCTCCGAGCGTCTCTTCGCCGAGCTCAAGGCGGGCAAGATCTTCGCGCCCAACGAGCTCGGGGATTTGGCCGGCGATCTGTTGCCTCGGATCGAGCGCCACCTCGCGATCATCGTAGAGACGGATCGGCTTCCGGGCCGGGTCCGCCTCAAGCCGAGGCTGCGCATCGGCAGCGAGCGGATCGGAGATGAGGTCGAGGTCATCGGCCAGTTGGTCTACGGCGACCCGCCCGTGGCGCGGGTTGACGGCGAACGCCTGACTTTGCTGGGCGACAGCGACGCCCCGGTGCGCAACCCGCGGCTCGAGCAACGCCTGCTGCGTCGACTGCGCCACGAGCTCGGCCTGGAGCCGGGGGTGAAGCGGCGCCTGACCGCGGCCGAAGGGATCGCCCTCAACGAGCGGCTGCGCGGCGCGACCATCGACCGGCCCACCGGCGATGCCCTCGGCGGCTTCTTTGAGACCGCGACTCTGGCGCCCGCCCTGGACCGCGGCGAGGGCCAGGCCTTCGAGATCTGGTTCGAGCCGGAGGAGGAGCGTTTCACCGGCGGTCGGCCTGGGGCGGGAGGCCGCGCCGATCCAGCCGCGGTGCTCGCGGCCTGGGAGCACAACGAAGATCTAGTGCCCCTGCTCGGCGGCGGCTTCGCCCGCCTGCCCCTCGATTGGCTGGCCCGACACGGCCATCGCCTGCGTGACCTGCTCGAGGCCAACGACGGGGCGAGCTCCACCCCGGCCGGGGGTCTGGCACCATGGGCCGCGGCTGATTTGGCGGCCCTGTGCGAAGCACTCAACCAACCGCCGCCGCCGGAGCTCGATGGCCTCCGCCAGTTGTTGCAAAACGACACAGATGAGGCAGGCGAGTCAACACCCTTGCCCGAGGACCTACGCGCCACCCTGCGCGACTATCAACGGGATGGGGTGGGGTGGTTGTCCCGGCTGCGCAAGGCCCGGCTCGGCGCCCTGCTGGCCGATGACATGGGGCTCGGCAAAACCGTGCAGGCGCTCTGTGTTCTGGGCACGAACAGCCTGGTGGTGGCGCCGCGCAGCGTGTTGGACAACTGGGCCGAGGAGACCGCGCGTTTTCGCCCCGGACTCCGGATCAACCTATTCCACGGCCCGGGCCGAACCCTCGACCCGACCGCGGACGTGACCCTCACCACCTACGCCATCCTACGGCTCGACGCCGAGACCCTGGCCGCACGGCAGTGGAGCACGGTGGTGCTCGACGAAGCACAGGCGATCAAGAACCCGAGCAGTCAGGTGGCCCGGGCGGCCTTCGCCCTGCGGGCGGAGTCGCGCCTCGCCCTGACCGGGACGCCGGTGGAGAATCGCCTCGAGGACCTCTGGAGCCAGATGCATTTCCTGAACCGCGGTCTGTTGGCCGGGCGCCAGGCCTTTCGCGAACGGTTCGCCGAGCCGATCCGCGCCGGCGACCGTGGTGCCGCGGAGCGCCTACGGGCGCGCATCCGGCCCTTCCTGCTACGCCGCCTCAAGCGGGAGGTGGCCACCGAGCTGCCGCCCCGGACCGAGGTGGTGCTGCGCTGCGACCTGAGCGACCCGGAACGCGCGGCCTACGACACGGTGCGCGCCGCGACCCGCACCGACCTGCTCGCCAAGCTCGACTCCGGCGCCAACACCCTCGCCATCCTCGAGGCCCTGCTGCGCTTGCGGCAGGCAGCCTGCCACCCGGCTCTCCTACCCGGCCACGGGGACGCCGCGCGTGAGCCGTCGGCTAAGTTGCGCCTGTTGCTCGAGACGCTCGACGCCGCGGTGGCGAGCGGCCACAAGGCGCTGATCTTCTCGCAGTGGACGTCGCTGCTCGACCTGATCGAACCGACCCTGCGCGGGGCGGCCATCGACTTTTGCCGCCTCGATGGCTCCACCCGCGACCGCGGCGCGGTGGTGGCTCGTTTTCAGGATCCCGCCGGCCCGCCGGTCATGTTGATCTCCCTCAAGGCGGGGGGCACCGGCCTCAACCTCACCGCGGCGGATTACGTGTTCCTGGTGGACCCGTGGTGGAACCCAGCGGTGGAGGATCAGGCCGCGGCCCGCGCCCATCGCATCGGCCAGGACAAGCCGGTGATCGTGCATCGCCTGGTGGCCCGGGACACGGTGGAGGAGCGCATCCTCGCCCTACAGGAGAGCAAGCGCGAGTTGGCCGAGGCGGCCCTCGGTGAGGCAGGAAGCGCCCGGGCGGTTACCCGGGAGGAGCTGCTCGCCCTGCTGCAGTAGCCGTCGTTGATACCTTGCCGACGCTGCCCCACCTGAGCGGTGTACCAGTCGAGCACTTGTCATCCCCGTCGGCCCCAGGTATTTGCCGACCATGACGCAACGGGCCGGAAAGCCCATGGATGGCGCGGCCGATGCCTCCCCGGCCCCCGAGCCCATGGATGACGAGGATACCCCGGTCACCCATCCGCGGGACCGCAGCCGCGAGTCCACCGTCAAAATCGAGCGGGTCGGTCCCAAGCCGAGCGTGGGTGCCGCTGGTCACACAGGTGCGCGCCTGCCCCACGACCGAGCCTTTGACGAGACGGAGATCCGGCCCTCCCTGGTCAGCCATCAGGATGCGGGGACGGGCAAGGCGATCGTCAGGGATGCGCGCCGCGACACCATCCCCGATGCCAGCGATGACGCGCCGGCCGGTCTGCTCCACCACCCGATGTCCGGTTGGCTGGCCGCGGCCCTGCTGACCGTGCTGCTGGTGGTCTTCACTTTCTTCGGCACCGCCCCGGTGGGGATCGATCCGCAGGCGCTCACTGGTTTCTACGACCACCTCGAGGCGGGACGGTTCAGCGAGGCGGAAGCGGCTATTGAGAGCTTGACCGCCACCGCCACCGCCACCGCGAGCCGCGAGGCCGGTCAACGCGACGAGCTCGCCGAGGCCCTGGTCCGACAGGTAAAGGGCGCCCGGGCGCAGGTGGCCAACGAGCGAAGCGCCGCCGCGATGAAGCTGTTCGGGGCCAAGCGGTACGAGAAGGCCCTGCCCGAAGCGCGCGCCGCCGCCGCGGCCATCCCCGAGCCCGCCCCGGACCTGCTCTACCTGATCGCCGAGTGCGAGCGCCGGCTCGAGTCAGCCGCCGCCGCTGAGGCCTACGCCACCTTCTTGACCGCTCATCCAGAGGATCCCCGTAGGGATGACGCCCTGTTCTGGCAAGCGGAGGCCCTTGCCGCGTCGGGACAGATCGCCGCCGCGCGCCAAAAGTACGCCGCCGTGGTGGCCATGCCGGAGAGCGACTTCAAAACCTCAGCGGCCCGGCGGCTCGCCGCGCTCGAGTGAGGCCTGGGTCCGTTCCCGGTGGACGGCCCTTTTGGGAAATGCTACCTGGCGGCGTGGACCGATAAACAGACCCACGTCGATTCGAGACCGCCTGGCCGAGTAGCATCCGGACAGCACCGATCGAGAATAGCGTCCCTGTTTTGAGAATCCATGGCTCGCGGTGGGCAAGAGGCCCGTCGGTCAGGGTGCGGACAGGAGTCCGAAACAGTTTGGATGCTGCGCGGCGGCACGCCGGGGCAGCGCAAGGGCAAGAGAACATGAAACTGTTCGTGGGAAGTCTCAGCTGGAACACTACCGACCGTGAGCTCCAAGATGCATTCGCGAAGTTTGGCGAGGTGGTCGAGGCCAAGGTCATTCTCGATCGTGAAACCGGCCGGTCCCGGGGCTTTGGGTTCGTGACCATGCCCGAGAACGGCGCGGCCCAGAAAGCCATGACGGAGCTCGACGGCACCGAGCTCGACGGACGGGCCATCCGGGTCAACGAGGCCCAGGAGAAGAGCCGCGGCGGCGGCGGCGGCGGTGGTTACGGCGGTGGCGGTGGCGGTGGCTACGGCGGCGGCGGCGGCGGCGGTGGCGGTGGCTACGGCGGCGGCGGCGGCGGCGGCTTCGACGGCGGCGGCGGCGGTGGTCGCGGTGGCCGTGGTGGTCGCGGTGGACGCGGTGGACGCGGCGGTCGTGGTGGCGATGGCGGTGGTGGTGGTGGTGGAGGCCGCTGGTAGCTGGTCTAGGTGCGGACGCGCCCGGCGGGCCATTCCCCGTCGGGCAAGTCGTCGCCCACGAGTCGGTTGCGCCTTCCAAAAACCCCGCCAGGGGAAGAGGATGGTGAGGAACATTCCGCGCGCAGCTCACCTCTCGCAGGCCCTGGCCCTGGCGCTGACCGCCTGTGGTCCGTCCCCCGCGGATCCCGATCCCCTGAGCTTTGTGGCCGTGACCTTCAACACCGGGACCAGCGAAGGCTTGGCCCACGACGCCGAGCCGGATGACGGCTACACCTCGGTCCACGCGTTGCGCTCCGACCTCTGGTACGGCGACGGCTTAGCCTGGATCCCGGCGGTGGAGGCCACCGCGGCTTTCTTCGCTGAGGTCGATCCGGACGTGGTGGCCTTCCAGGAGATCTTCCATAGCGGCGATTGCGCCGGCATCCCCTGGCGCGACCGCGCCGATTTCATCTGCGAGGATTGGTCGGCGGACGACCCAACCGTGGCGCAACTGGTCGTCGGTGCCGGCTTCCAGGTCGCCTGCCATACGGGCAACAACGACAAGTGCGCCGCGGTCAACCGGCGCTTCGGGACCTTCCGCGGCTGCGACCTGGATTTCTGCCTCGAGGGGCTCGAGGGCTATCGCGTTGACGGCTGTGGTCGGGGCGCCCGGGTCGGCCGCGGGACCATCGATCTGATCGACGGCTCCACCCTGACCCTGGTCAGCTTCCACGGCAGCTCCGGGTTCTACGCCGACGATCAGCAGTGCCGGGTGCAGCAGGTGGAGCAGGTCTTCGTTGACCTCGGTGACGGCGAGCCGGCCGCCAACGGCGAGCGCAACCTGGTCATGGGCGACCTCAACACCGACCCGGGTTGGATGGGAGATTTCGATCCGAGCGCCGCTCGCTGGAACGATTTTGTCGGCGACGGACAATCCTTCTCCTTTGTCACCGACATCGGTGCGGACGCGACGCCGACCTATGCCGGACTCGCCAGCATCGACCACGTGATGAGCGACGTGCTGACCGGAAGTTGCTGGACGGCTGGCGTCACCGACGGTCAACCAGCGGTGATCGATGCCGTCTACTTCGATCACAAGCCCGCGGTCTGCGCGATCGAGGAAGCCACCCCGTGAGCGCGGGGGCGTGCGCAGGAACGCTCACTCAGGAAAGCACCACTGGTCGGCGCTGCCGCTGAACGCGATCGCCATGCAGTTCTTCATGCCCTCCGGGCAATCCGCGATGGTCGTACAGGTTTTCGAGCAGAGAGCCACCGCGCCATCGTCGATGCAGATGCCGCTGCTGCAGAAGAGCTCGCCCTCTTCCTGATCACACGGGGTTCCAGCCGGCGCCGTGCCGCGCGTTCCAACGACGCAACAGACGACCTCCCCCGGGTACGGGCCAACGCTCTGGCAGCGCTCGGCCGCCAAGCACTCGTGATTGGCGAAGCACTCCACCGCAGAAATCTCGGCACAGCTGTCCGCGACGATCCGGGTGTCACCACTGCCGGCTGAATCGCCGGGGGTTGTATCGTCGCCGCCGCTTCTCGGATCGCCAGCGGTCGTAGGGTCACCAACAGCACGCTCATCACCCGCCGGCGTGTTGGCGCCGCTCTCCTCACAGCCCGGGGCACCCAACAGCGATACGAGCGCCGCGCCAGCCAGGCAGCCGCGACCGGAGAGTCGAGTTCTACCCGCCATGGCTCCGCAGTCTAACGGTCGGTCAAAGACAGTGCCAGTCGCCCGGCAGCCGACAGCGAGTACCGTCGCTCCACCGAGTGTCCCTTCGAGCCCCGGCGTGGTCATTGCCACAATGCCCAAGCCACCGCGCTGCAGGCTAGGTCGTTCACCGTCGCCTCGCAGGCGTTCAGCACATCCCCCGCTTCTCCACCGCCATAGCACTCATCGGTACCGCTCCAGCCGGCCAGGCTGTCGTCCCCGGTGCCGCCGCAGAGGCGGTTGGACCCGGCGCCGCCATCGATGATGTCGTTGCCCGCCCCGCCGAGCAGCAGATCGTCACCCTCCTCGCCACGCATGTGGTCGCCACCTGCGCCCCCATCCACCCGGTCGCGGCCCGGGCCAGCCCAGATGATGTCCCCGTCGATGCCACCCAAGATGGTGTCGTCGCCCGCGCCGCCACGCAAAACATCCTCACCGGCGTTGCCCTCGATTTGATCGTCGTCCGGACCCCCGTCCACGAAGTCGAAGCCCAACCCACCGCGCAAAACATCTGAACCCTCACCACCGAACAGCTCGTCGCTGCCCGGGCCCCCGTCGAGGTCGTCGGCACCATCGTCGCCGAAGAGGCGATCCTCATCGCGGGGGTCGAGGGAGATCAGGTCGTCGCCGCGCAGGGTGTCATCGCCTAGCCCGCCGCGTAGCTCATCACCGCCTGGGCCACCGCGCAGTTCGTCCGCTCCGTCCATGCCGTAGAGGCAGTCGTCGCCGTCGAGTCCCTCGAGTAGATCGTTGCCGGGGGTACCGATGATCAGATCGACGCCCGAGGTACCGACGCCGGTGGCGCCTGGCTCCCATGAGCAGGGTCCTTGGTCCAAGCAGATCAGACGGGAGCCGCCGACCTCGATGGTGGCCTCGCCACGATAGGCGGCGTCGAGCCAGTCGACCCAGCGCCGATCGCAGAAGGTGGTCTCGAAGTCGCCCGCCGCGCAGGGATCAAACGGGTCATAGCTGCCGG
>JAUUZB010000290.1 GCA_030590185.1 Deltaproteobacteria bacterium | reverse complement strand
CGGTCACCTACGTCGACGATGAGATCGGGCGGCTGCTCGACGCCCTCGAAGCCCGCGACCTCCTGCACCGCGTCGCCATCGTGTTCGTCTCCGACCATGGTGAATCCCTCGGCGAGCACGAGATGTACTTCGTGCACACCGGTCTCTACGAGCCCACCGTCCACGTCCCGTTGATCACCTACTTCCCGGGCGCCGGACGCCAAGGGGTGCAGGTCAAGGAGATCGTGGAGTTGGTCGATGTCATGCCGACGGTGCTCGACTACTTCGATTTCCCCATCCCCAAGGAGATCAAAGGTCGTTCCCTGTGGCCGTTGATCCGCGGCGAGATGCAGCCCAAGCACGTGGCGCTAACCGAGCACGCCGGCAAGAACCTGGTCTCCCTGCGCTCCGATCGCTTCAAGTACATCAAGCACGAGCGCACCCTGCACATCCAACCCTCCTACCCTTTCATCGAGGGCAAGGAGGAGCTGTACGACCTGCGCGCCGACCCCGCCGAGCGCGTCGACATCTCACGCACCAACAAGGATGCCCTGCGGGTCTTTCGCCGTGACCTCGAGCAACGCCGAAATGGCGGCTTGAACCTGACCACCGGTGAGGCGGTGATCACCACGGAGACCGAAGAGGTCCTGCGCGCCCTCGGCTACGTGCGCTAGAGCGCCAGCCCCGCTCGTGATCAACATCAACTGTTAGACCGGCCCCCAACCATGCGCAGCTTCCGCTACCTGGTCGGCGCTCAGTTCTTCGGCGCCTTCAACGACAACCTGTTTCGGCAGCTGATCCTCTTTCTGGCGGCGACGATGTTGTTCCCCGGAGAGGACAAGCAGGGCTTCGCCTTCGCGGTCTTCGCCCTCCCCTTTGTGCTGTTCAGCGGGATCGCCGGCGACCTGAGCGAGCGTTACTCCAAGCGCACCATCGTCATTTACATGAAGGTCGCCGAGATCGGCGTCATGATCGCGGGCGCCGCGGCGCTGCAGAGCAAGAATTGGCCGTTCCTGTTGGTCGTGCTGTTCATCATGGGCACCCAGTCCGCTTTTTTTGGGCCCTCCAAGTACGGGATCATCCCGGAGTTGGTGCCGACCGCGCGGCTACTCGGCGCCAACGGTACCATCGCCATGACGACCTTCCTCGGGGTGTTGCTCGGGCAGGCGCTCGCTGGCCCCATGCTGGACTACTTCGGCGATCGGCTGTGGGTGACCGGCGTCTTCTGCGTGAGCTTCGCGGTGATCGGCACGGCCTTCGCTCGCCGCATGGCGCCCCTGCCGCCGCAACGGCCCGAGCTGACCATCTCGCTGAGCCCCTTCGGTCGCCTGTTCGGAACCATCGCCACCCTGCACCGCGAGCACGGCCTGATCCGCATCGTGGTGCTCAACTCCTTCTTCTGGTTCAACGGCGGCGTTCTGCAGCAGTCGATCGTCGCCTTTGGGGAGCCGGGCTATCTCGACATCGGCGAGGGGGAAAAACGTCTGCTCTCCTTCGTGATGGTGACCCTGGCCCTGTCGATCATCGCGGGTAGCCTCGCGGCGCCACGCCTGGCGCGTCTCATCCCGGCGCGCCGGCTGCTGGTGATCGGCGCTGTCGGGACCACGGTCGCCCAGCTCGCCTTGCTGCTCATCGGCCCGGTGTTTGGCCGGGACAACGGCGGCCTCTATTTTACCCACGCCACGATGGCGGTGATCGGCTTTGGCGGCGCGCTCTTCGTGGTGCCGATCCAGTCCTATCTGCAGTACGGCCCACCGGAGGGCACCCGCGGCCAAACCTTCGCCGTCAACAACTTCATGAACTTCCTGTTCATGTTCTTCGGCGGGATCTACTTCATCGTCGTACGCCTGCCCGCCATCGACCTCGGGCCGACCGTGGCCCAGGCACTCGCCGGGCTCTCCATGCTCGGCTTTTTGCTGCTGGTGCGCCGCACCGTCGCCCAGATCAAATTCGAGTAGGTCTCAGTCGACGTCGACCCAGGGCTCGACCGCGGCCTCTAGGGCGGCCCAATCCGGGCGCTGGGGAAAAAAATCCACGCCGCTGAGGCGCTCGAGCTCGTCAACGCTGACCTGGTAGGCGGACAGCGGCCGCTCCTCAACCTCAAAGTGGTTGCGGAAGAGGAAGGCAAAGATCTCGACCCGGCCGCCCGGATGATCGAACAGGACGATTTTGTAGCAGTGGGTCGGCACCGCCACCCGGTGACCGCCGAGGCGCTGGACCGGCGCCACCGGGGTGCCGCGGTCGTCGAGGAAGAGGTTGCCGGTATAGATCAGCATGCCCTTGGCCTGCGGCAATCGGGCCCGGACTGTATGTTCCTAATTGCGCCACTGATTGCGATTCATCTGCGCCGTCTGCGGCGCCACGTTCGACATCACGAAGGTGGCGCGCAGGGCCGGTAGGGAGCGTTTGAAATCCCCCGCCGGCGCCATGTGTCCGCGGTCATAGCCGCTCCCTTCGTAGTCGGAGGCATCGGCCCTCTGGGCCGGGGGGAGCTCCCGGTCGCGATGGAAGAAGCGCTGGTGCCGGGGCCAAAACTCAGCCAGGTCCTCGGGGGTGACGTAGTGCCCCACCCACCGCGCCACCACCCAGTCAGGCGCGAAGCAAACGGCGAACCATTTCTTGTTCAACAACCGGCCCGAGCAGTCCGGCAGTCCGTAAGGGAGGCTCCCCTGTTCGACGAGGTTCGGATGGTACCGAACCTGCACCGGCGCGGCGCAACCGGCGGAGGCGACCAGGATGACGAGGGAGATACGGAGCACTGCGGTGGCTCACCCACCCTCGCTCTGCAGGCGAAGCTTGAGGAAGAGCGCGAACTGACCGCCGCTGAGGTAATAGAATGGGCAGCCGCCGAAGCGCAGGCAGTCCCCGCTGCGGAGCACCGCCTGTTGCGCCGGCCCGATGGCCTGTTGGTTGATCCAGGTGCCATTGGAGGAGCTGCTGTCGCCGAGCAGGAGGCGGCCCTGCCCCTCCTCCACCACCGCGTGTTGGGAGGAGACGGTGTCGTCGTCGATCACGATGTCGTTGCGCCGGGCGCGCCCGATGCAGATGTTGGGGGAGTCGTTGTGCTCGCTCTTGACGAGGGCGAAGATCTGCGACTCGTCCCCGACCAGCTCCTGGAGCGCCATCATACGCTCGATCCGTTGGCTCTGGGACTCCGCGAGATCCTTGGCCTCGATGCGCTGCGTCGTCCAGGGACGGGGCGTCTCAGCCTCGACGCGCTCGGCCAATAACGGAGCGCCGGTGCCCAGCGCCTCGACCAACACCGGTCCGCGGCGCCGCACCTCGCCGCGGTTCATCTCCCGGCGATGTTGCTCCATCTCCTCGCGGACCGTGGGCATGCCCGGAGCATACGCGGCGGTTGGGGCGGTGGCAAAAAGCTGATAGCCAGCCTGACCATGACCCGGCCCCCACGTGTTTTCGAAGCGGTCCCCCTCGCGCCGTTTACCACCCTCGAGGTGGGCGGCCCGGCGCGTTACTTCGCTGAGGTGGGGGATCGCGCTGAGCTGCCGCCCCTGCTGGCCTGGGCCCGGGAGCAACGGCTGCCCACCCTGGTGTTGGGAGGTGGCAGCAATCTCCTCATCGCGGACGCCGGCTTCGATGGCCTGGCGTTGCGCTTTGCGGAACGATCCGTCAAACGCGGCCTCACCGCCACGGTGCGCGACGGCGAGTTGCGGGTCGAGGCGGAGGCCGGGATGCTGTGGGACGACTTGGTCGCGACTTGCGTGGCGCGCGGCGCCACCGGCATCGAGTGTCTCAGCGGCATCCCGGGCCGGGTCGGCGCCGCGCCGGTCCAGAACATCGGCGCCTATGGCCAGGAGGTCGCCGACACCCTGCGCGCCGTTCACGTCATCGAACGCGCCACCGGGGAGGAACGCCACCTCGAGGCCGCGGCCTGCGGCTTCGGGTACCGGCGCAGCCTGTTTCGTGAGGAGGGGCGCGACCGGTATGTGGTCATCGGTGTCGAGTTCGGCCTGCGACTCGGCGCCCCTCGAGTGCCAACCCACGCACAGCTGCGCGATCGGCTGGGCTCGCCGACGCACGGGCCGAGCGTCACGGATATCCGCGACCAGGTGTTGGCGATCCGGCGTGAAAAGTCGATGCTCCACGACCCCACCGACCCGAACCATCGCAGCGTTGGATCGTTCTTTCTCAACCCGGTGGTGACGGTCGAACGAGCGGATGAGATCGCGCAACGGGCCGGCAACGAGCAGGATCTGCCCCGCTATCCAGCCGACGCCGGCTTCGTCAAGCTCTCCGCCGCTTGGTTGATCGAGCGGGCTGGGTTCGAGCCGGGCTACGGCGAGGGGTCGGTGGGTCTGTCGACCCGGCACAGTTTGGCGATCATCAACCGGGGGGGCGCCCGGGCAGCGGAGATTCTCGCTTTTGCGCGGACAATCCAAGCTCAGGTACGAGATGCCTTCAGCGTCACCCTGGAGCTCGAGCCTTTGGTCGTGGGTGAGATAGCTTAAATAAAAACAGCCAGTTATGGGTTCTTCGGGTGGCCGGGGTAACTGTCAGACCCTTGATCCAAACTGGAACAGATGTCGGCAAAGCGCACCAAAACTCGAACCCGCGTTCGCTCAGCCGACACCACCACCCTACCCCTGTTCGAGTCCGCCCGCCGCCGCCAGCAAACCTCCACTTCCACTTCCGCAACCCACACCGCCGATCGTCCCCGGCGGATCTCCACCGGCCTCGCCTCGGTCGACCGGATCATGCGCGGCGGCTTCCCGGTCGGCGCCGCCACCCTAGTGGCGGCCCGGCACCAGGATGGTGCCACCTCCCTGCTGATCGGCGCCGCCCTCGCCGCGCTCCAACAGCGCCCGCCGGTCGCCTCTGTCACCGAGCGCCTCACGGCTGAAAAGCTACGCGGCCGATTCGTGGTGCTCGAATCGAGGGTCAACGGTCACCGCTTCCGCGCTGGATTCGTCTCGGCCGAAGACCGCGTCGCCCTCGCCGCGGCCCGGGAGCGCATCCCGTGGAACCTGATGAGCGTCACCGCCCAGCCCAAGCTCACCGCCAGCCACATCGAGGCGAACATCTTCAGCTACCGGCCCTGGTTGGTGCTGGCCGACGTCAAGCCCAAGCCAGCCACTGAGCGCACGGCCGCCGGCGCCCAGGCCGCATTGCTCGAGGGCATCGCCGAGCTCGCCTCGATCGCGCGGCAACAGGGAATCGCCCTGGTGCTGCGTATGGTCCTCCCCAAGGGCCATCATCCGCCCGACCTGCTCGAGCTGCCCGGATTGGGCGCGGCCGTCTTACCCTTTGGCGCCGCGATCCTCCTGCACCGCGAGCGCCGGGGCGACGACCAGGGGGATGAAGCAACCGCCACCTCCCGGGCCGAAGCACGTATCGTGCGCCTCAACGGCGCCGAGATCGAGCCGCGGGTCGTACCCCTGCGTTTCGATCAACGCTTCGCCGGCCTGTTGGATGCCTGAGCGTTGTCGCCTGAGCGTTATCGCCTTAGCCCGCCCGGCCGTGGTACAACCCCGCCATGACCACCGACAACGTCGACAAGGACAACCCAGCCGCGGCTGCGTCCGACGAAAGCGATGAGGTCGAGCTCAAGATTCAGGGCCCGATCCGCCGCAACCTGCCCCTGATCATCGGTGTCGTGCTCGTCCTGCTGATCGGACCGCGCTTCAGCGTTCTGCTCGACGATTACCGGGGTGTCGTGCTCGAGGTCAAAGGGGATCAGCTCCTGATCGGCTTCGACGAGATGCCCCCAAAGATGGTCGACGCCATCCCGGCCAAGGACGGCGATATCATCGCCAAGGACCGTATGAGCTGGAGCCCGCAAATCGTGCCGCGGGATCCGAGCGACCATCAGCTGGTCAGGCTCCACTCCCGGTTCATCCGCGCTTACACCGGCGTGATCATCTTGATCAGCCCGCCCAAGGTGCCCCACGGACCCCACTCCGCGCTGCTCCAACTCGACGACGGCAACAAGCTCAACGTCCCTCTCTATGGTACCCACCTCGCCACCGTCGAGGTCGGAAGCACGCTGCAAAAGGAGCCGGGGACGTGGGAGCCGATCCTACTGCCGACGAGCGAGGTCAACGCGCCCACGCCCCCCTCGGGTGCTGTGCCTCCGGCGCCAACGCCGGGCGG
>JAUUZB010000258.1 GCA_030590185.1 Deltaproteobacteria bacterium | reverse complement strand
GTCTCACCGCCGACCGGGCGCGAGACCCGTTGGATGCGCTTGACCGTCTCCGCCGCATTTTCCGCGGCGCGCTGGATCACCGCCAACTCATCGAGCACCGGTTCCTGGCGCTGCTGTTTTTCGCGCGCGATCCGCAGCCGACCGAGGATGGTGCCGAGGGCATTGTTGAAGTCGTGGGCCACACCCGCGGCGAGCTCCCCGAGGGCACGCAGGCGCTCGACGTGGGCGGCCCGCTCCCGGGCCTGCTCGATCTCGTTCTGCAGCCTCCGCGCCTCGGTGACGTCGCGGGCGACACCGACCACGGCCCGCTGACCGTCGACCACCGACGCGCGGCAGGAGACCTCGAACACCAGGGAGCCGCGGGGTGTCTCCAACCGCATCTCGATCAGCTCACCCGCCCCCGAGGTGGCCTCGACCCTACCGAGCTTGTCGCTGACCGCGCGTGCGTCATCATCGGCGACCAGCGACAACAACGAGATGTGATCGAGGAGGTCCTCCGCCAAAATCCCGATCGCCTCCTCGAAGCTGGAATTGAGGTAGCGAAACACACCGCCGACCAACACGAAGATGCCGTCGGATGAGGCCTCGAGGATGTTCAGGTAGTGCTGCTCAGCCTCGCCGCCGCGGCTAGCGATGCTCACCATGCGCCGGGTCCGCAACACCTCGTCGCCGAGGCGATCGATATGGGACGAATCGCGAGCTACGAAGGATGTGGCGCCCGCGGCGAGCATCTCGTCCCGAAGCGCTTCGTCGAGACCGCTGTCCAGGACGATGGTTGGGACCTCGGCCCCCGGTCCCTCCCGTAGCAACGCCTCGAGCTCGCGCCCCGCTATCCCGTGGGCGTCAATGACCATGGCGTCCGGCTGCAACCGATCGACGTGGCTCAGCAGGCTCTCCACCGTGGGCACGACCTGGACCTCGATCTCAGGATCACGAAGCGCCAGGCCTTCGGGCAGGGCCTCGATGACGGCATCATCCTGGCTGAGCAGGACGACCACAGTGAACGGTGAGTGCAACCAGCGCTCCATTCCCTCCCGCCCTATTTCCCCATGTTATGGCCAGGGGACGGCGTTGTTCAAGGCCCGGGCGACGACAGCTCCGGGCGGCGGTGGCAAACCCCGGGCTCTCCTGCTAGGTGGACGGCCGCTCAGGGGCTTTTCCCTTCCAAGGAGGATTCCATGTCCGCCAACATCCTCGCCATCGATCAGGGCACCACCGGCACCACCTGCCTGGTGGTGAGCGTGGAAAAGGGAAAGCCGACGAAGGTGCTCGGCAAGGGCTACCGCGAGTTCCCGCAGTATTTTCCGCAGCCGGGCTGGGTGGAGCACGATCTCGGGGAGATCTGGGAATCCACCACCGCCTCCCTCGCCGCCGCCTTTGAAGCGGCCGGGGTCGACCCCGCCGCGATCGACGCCATCGGGATCACCAACCAACGCGAGACCACCGGCGTGTGGGATGCGACCGGCGCGCCGATCCACAACGCCATCGTCTGGCAGGATCGCCGCACCGCGCCCAGCTGCCAGGAGTTGCGCGACGCCGGCCACGCCGAGAAGATCGGCGCCCGCACCGGTCTGGTGGTCGATCCCTACTTCTCCGGCACCAAGATCGCTTGGTTGCTCGACAACGTCGACGGCGCCCGGGGGCGGGCCGAAAAGGGCGAGCTGCGCTTCGGCACCATCGACACCTGGTTGATCCATCGCCTCACCGCCGGCGAGGTCTACGTCACCGACGTCACCAACGCCAGCCGCACGATGCTGCTCGACGTGACCAAGGGCGCCTGGGACGACGAGATGTGCGAGTTGATCGGCCGCATTCCGCGTTCCATGTTGCCGCGGGTCGCCAGCTGCAGCGAGATCTATGGCAAGACCAAGGGCCTCGACGTCCTACCCGACGGCATCCCCATCGCCGGCATCGCCGGTGACCAGCAAGCGGCGCTCTTCGGCCAGGCCTGCTTTGAGCCCGGCATGGCCAAGTGCACCTACGGCACCGGCGCCTTCGCCTTGGTGAACACCGGTACCCAGCCGATTTTCTCCCAGCACCAACTCCTGACCACCATCGCTTGGAAGCTGGGTGACACGACGACCTACGCCATCGAGGGCAGCGCCTTCATCGCCGGCGCGGTGGTGCAGTGGTTGCGCGACGGACTCGACTTCTTCGCCGACAGCCCCGAGATCGAGGCGCTCGCCAGGCAAGTCCCGGACTCGGGTGGGGTGACGGTGGTCCCGGCGCTGACCGGGCTCGGCGCGCCCCACTGGCGACCGAACGCCCGCGGTTTGATCTGCGGCATCACCCGGGGCACCACCCGCGCCCACTTTGCGCGGGCGGCCCTCGAGGGGATCGCGCTGCAGATCTACGATCTGCTCGGCGCCATGCGCTCCGACACCGGCGATGCGATCAGCGTGCTGCGGGTCGATGGCGGCGCCTCGGCCAACGACCTGTTGATGCAATTCCAGGCCGACGTGCTCGGGGTCGAGCTTCACCGGCCGACCTTCCTCGAGACCACCGCCCTCGGCGCCGCCTTCCTGGCCGCCCTGGGGGTGGGCGTCTTCTCGGATGTGAGGGAGATCGCCAACAGCTGGGCCCTCGACGAGACCTACAAACCGACCATGCCGGCCAAGGAGGTCGAGACCCACGTCGCCCGCTGGCACGAGGCGGTGGCCAAGGCCTAACGCCTCTCGAGCCGGCCTAGAAGGGCGGCGGATCCTCCGGCGGCGGGGTGGTGATCCCCACCGCGTTGAGGGCGCGACTGCGCCAATCCAGCAATGCCTGGAGGTCGAAGTTGTTGAAGTCGAGGGGCGCGCCCGGCGAATTGAAGCTCTCGATCTGCCAGCCGTGCTGGCCGTCCGGTACGTTCGCCTCGTCTGCCTCCGGCGGGAAGACCGGCAGCAGAAAGCCGGTGACGTTCCCGGGGGTGAAGACCCACCAGCGGATCGGGAACTGCGGCATCGGGAAGGCGCCCTCGCAGGGGATGACGTACTCGATGTCGTAGATGAAGTGCATGGTTCCGTGGACGGTGTTGTCCGGGAGGTCGTCCGGTCGGAACTCGAACTCATAGCGCCAGGGGCCAGCGGCGGTGCCCGTGGCGGCGGCGATGATGTTCTGGGTCTTGAGCAACGGGGTCACCGCGATGGGCTCGCTGGTCGTGGTGAGGCCGTTGAGCAAGATGGAGCTGTTCGGGGGGTAGAGACTGTCGTTGTAGTTGTAACCGAGGGTGACGTCGATCGAGAAGAGCGCGTCACCGAGCACCTCCGGCAGCCGCTCCGGCATGTCGACGAGCAGGGTGTCGACGTTCCAGCCTTGGATCTGCTCCATCGGGTGGAGCCCCTGGTAGCCAAAGACGTAATAGACGAAGGCCTGGGCGGTGTCCGGCGCCGTGCCCTCGAGCTCGAGCGTCCGGGCGTAGGGCGGGTCGATCAGATCGATCCGCAGGGGCTGGTCGAGGGGCGTGTCGATCCTAATGTCGATGTCGGTGTACTCGCGCAGGCAGTAGCCGTTGCCCCCCTCGGGCGGCTCGACCCCGAGGCGGTTGGCGAGGATGCAGGTTTCCCCCGCGCAACAGGGGTTGTCCGCTCCGGCGGTGTCACAGACCTGGGCGCTGCTCGTGTCGGTAAATAGGAACGGATGAAAGCCCATCGAGTGGACGTCGAAGTACTCTTCGTTGATGATGCGTCCAGCCAGGGCGATGACGATCAGATCCCCGTTGCGGGTCATCAGCTCATAGTCCCCCATCCAGGTGAGTTGGGCCGCCGGTCCCGGGTCGGGCAGCGGCTCACCGAAGGAGGCGTAGGTGGTGGTGACGATGACCGTGTCGTCGCCGGTGTTGTACGGGTCGTCCTTGCTGCGCGTGATGCTACCGCTGACCAACGGCGGACCGGCGCCCCCTAGGTCGGGGCAGGGGGGCAGCGGGTCGGCCTGGGGGGGCGGGTCTACCATTAGAGTTAGGGTGACCACGTCGCGGTTCATCTGGATGAAGGAAAACGCCCCGTGCCCTTCCTTGCCGGCGTGGATGTCCTGGGGCCCGATGAGATCCGGCGCTGAGATGGTGATCTGTCCCTGCTGATTGGCGAAGCCGTGCAGGTGATTCTTGCCGTAGAGGATGGTGCGGCCGACGATCACGTAGGCCTCGGGCACCGGCGCCCCCCGGTCATCGATCACCCGCACATGCAGGGTGCCGTCGATGGAGCCGCCATCGACCCAGGCGTCCGAGATGAATGGGTTGATGTAGCTGAACAGCCCGTCGGCCGCCACCGAGGCGCCCTGGGTCTCGACTCGAACCGTGGCCGCGCCCTCCTCGCCGGCGGGCGTGCGCAACACCAACTCGCCATCGCTGATCACGTCCACGTCACGGGCCGCGACACCATCAAAGTAGACCGCGGCAGGCTCGCCAAAGCCCTGACCAAAAACGTGCACGTAGGTGCCCCCGGCGATGGCGCCGGCGGCGGGCACGACCGAATCGACCCGGGCGTCGATGAAGGTGTAGCCGTTCTCGACCACCGCCACTCTCCCACCAACCTCGAGGCGCACGTCCACCACTCCGGTTCCGGGTGGCGTCGTGCAAACCAGGACGTAGCCGCTCACCGGCTCGCAGGCGGCGGCGTCTCCAAAGGACACATCAGGGGTCCCGTCGGCGAAGCCGCCGACCACCATGACAACCTCCTGGCCCCCCGCGGCGTCGCCGGCGCTCGCCGACGTCCAGATCACCCGCGGGGTGTCGTCGCTGGTGTCGTAGAAGATGAAACCGTCGGCGAGGGTGTCCTGGCCCTTTTCGTTCTCGGCGCGGACCGCCACCGGGCCCTCCTCGACCCCCGCTAGGGTCACGGCGGTGAGCTGCTGTTGATCCGCGCTGGCGGTGGCCGCCAACACCTGCTCGCCGAGGTAGAGCTTGGTCCCGGGCTCAAAGCCGAGGCCGCGCACCGTGATATCGGTTCCACCGGCGAGCGGTCCGGCGAAGGGAGTCACGCCGTGGACCTCAACCGCGCCGTAGAAGAGGAAGGCGTCGGGCAAGGAGAAGGCATCGTAGAAGTTGGCTACGGTCACCGCGAGGAGGCCCGGCGTCGTGGGGGGCGTGACCACGGTGAGCGTTTCTTCGTCGGCGATCTCGGCCTCAATCAGGTCACCGTTGCCAAAGATCACCACGCTCCCCGTCACGAAACCCTGGCCGGTGATGGTAACCAGGGTGCCCCCCTCCGCCGGCCCCTCGGCCGGCTCGACGGTGAAGATCTCGACGGGATCGTAGAAGGTAAACCCATCCGGCTCGACGGCGATCTTAAACTTGACCTCTGTGGTGTCGTCCGGGCTGCGCACGATGACCGCCGTGGGGCCGGCGCCGTACGGATACCCCGGCGTCTGACAGATCACGCGGGTGTCCTCGATGGTGATGAAGGCCGGGTCCGCCGGTACGCGTTCCCCGCTGGTGAGCGCGGCGAGCAAGCAGCCATCCTCGTCCACCGGAATCGAGTTTCCGCAGGGATCGGTCTGTTCCTCCGGATCCTCCGCGGGCAAGCAATCGGGCGGGGTGGGCATGAACTCGACCACCATGCCCGCTTCGAAACCAAAACCGATGATCTCGATCAGCTCCCCGCCGCTGATCACACCGCGACCGGGGATGATGTTGGTGATGTCGATGGTGTCGGCGAGCTCGGTCGGGATGATCGGGTCGGGCTCGTCACCGGGATCGATGGGAGTGTCGGTGTTGCCTTCGATGATGTCGTTGGCGATGTCGTCTTCTATCCCAGCCACCAGATCTGCGCAGCCGGCCGCAAAGGACAGCGCCGTCACCGCCAAGGTAATCCTGAATACGCACGCTTTCATCCGAGATCTCCTGGGTGCCATCAATACGCAGCACGATAGCACGACTCCGGCCCTGGGCACTGTGCATTGTAACCATTCCTCCCCTACCCTGCACCCCTATCGCTCTCTGTCTCTCTGTCCCTCGCCTCACCCTTGCCGTGTGGTATGGTGCCCCGACCCATGGCCAAGATTACCTACCTTGCGGTCGCCGGGAACATCGGCTGCGGCAAGAGCACCCTCGTCGAGTTTATCTGCCGCAATTACGGCATCGAGCCCTTCTTCGAGCCGAACGCCACGAATCCCTACCTGGTGGACTTCTATGCCGACATGAAGCGCTGGGCTTTTCACTCTCAAATCTACTTTCTCACCCACAAGTTTCGCATTCATCAGGATCTGGAGCGGCAGCGCCGGCGCTGCACCGTGGTCCAGGACCGCACGATCTACGAGGACGCGGAGGTCTTCGCCACTTACCTGCGCCGCCGCCGTTCGATCAGCAAGCGCGATTGGCAGGTCTACCACGCCCTCTACGAGTCGATCGTGGCGAGCCTCGAGCCGCCGGATCTCATGATCTATCTCAAGGCGAGCGTGCGCACGATCCGCAAGCGCATCAAGCTGCGCGCCCG
>JAUUZB010000355.1 GCA_030590185.1 Deltaproteobacteria bacterium | reverse complement strand
GTCTGCGGCATGGGGCCGTCAGCGGCCGACACCACCAGGACCGCGCCGTCCATCTGCGCCGCGCCGGTGATCATGTTCTTGACGTAGTCGGCGTGCCCCGGGCAGTCGACGTGCGCGTAGTGACGATTCACGGTCTCGTACTCGACGTGGGAGGTGGCGATGGTCAAGATCTTGGTGGCATCGCGGCGCCCGTGCGCCTCGGAGGCCTTGGCCACCTCGTCGTACGGGACGTACGTGGCCATGCCCATGTCCGCGGAGACCTTGGTCAATGCCGCGGTCAGCGTGGTCTTGCCATGGTCGACGTGACCGATGGTGCCCACATTGACGTGTGGCTTGCTGCGTTTGAACTTTTCCTTGGCCATGTGAGTCTCCGTTGTTTTCGAGTTCCGATCGTCCGGGACTAGAAAAAGTACGCTCCTCGTTGAATGATCCCTTCGGCGACTTGCGCCGGGACGGGCTCATGATGATCGAATTGCATGGTATAGCTGGCGCGCCCCTGGGAGGCGCTGCGCAGGTCGGTGGCATAGCCGAACATCTTCGCCAGGGGCACCCAGGCTGAAATCACCTGCATGCCCGTGCGGCTCTCGATGCTGCGAATCTTGCCGCGGCGGCGATTCAGGTCGCCGACCACATCGCCGACGTAGTCCTCGGGGGTGACGACCTCGGTGTCCATCACCGGTTCGAGCAACTGCGGGCCGGCACGCTCGGCGCCTTCGCGCAGGGCCATGGACGCGGCGACCTTGAATGCCAGCTCGTGGGAATCGACCTCGTGATAGGAACCATCGAAGAGGGTGGCCTTCATGTCGACCAGCGGGAAGCCGGCCAACACACCGCGGCTCATCGCCTCTTCGCAGCCCACCCGCACCGGCTTGACGAACTCGCGTGGGACGCTGTTGCCCTTGAGCTCCTCGGCGAAGACAAAGCCGGATCCGGTCTCGCCCGGCTCGAGGCGCAACCAGACGTGTCCGTACTCGCCGCGCCCGCCGGATTGTTTGACGAACTTGGCCTCTTGCTCGACCGTCTCGGAGATTGTCTCGCGGTAGGAGACCATCGGCTTGCCGACGTTGACCTGCGTTTTGTATTCGCGGCGTAGCAGCTCGACCTTGACCTCGAGGTGGAGCTCGCCCATGCCGGCGATGATCGTCTGGCCGGTCTCGTCGTCGACGCGCATGCTGAAGCTAGGATCTTCCTTGATCAGCTTCTGCAACGCGTCGGTGAGGCGATCCTCGTCTGCCTTGGTTTTCGGCTCGATGGCGATCTGGATGACGGGCTGCGGGAAGATGATCGGCTCGAGCAGGATCGGGGCCTTGCGCGGGGCGAGGGTGTCGCCGGTGATGCTGTTCTTGAGCCCCACCACGGCGCCGATGTTGCCGGCGTGGATGGCGTCGATCTCCTCGCGCTTGTTGGCGTGCATCTGGAGCAGCCGGCCGACGCGGCCCACCTTGCCGGTGCGCATGTTGACGATTTGGTCGCCGGTCTTGAGCACGCCGGAGTAGACACGCAAGTAGGTCAGCTGGCCGACGAAGGAGTCGGTCATGATCTTGAACACCAGCGCTGCGAGCGGCTCCTTGTCGGAGGCCGTGCGGCTGATTTCCTTGTCGCTCTCCGGCTCGATGCCAGTGACCGCCGGGATGTCGAGGGGTGAGGGGAGCAAATCCACGACCGCGTCGAGCAGGGGCTGCACGCCCTTGTTGCGGAACGCGGCGCCGCAGAAGACCGGCGTAATCTCGAGGCTGATCGTGCCGGCCCGCAGGGCGCGCAGGATGAGCTCCGGCGCCGGATCCTTGCCGTCGAGCACGACCTCGGTCAGCTCATCGTCGAACGTGGTAGCCACGTCGAGCAGCTTCTCGCGGTACTCGGCGGCCTGCTCAACGAGCTCCTCGGGAATCGGCGCGGTGTGGTAGTTGGCGCCCCAATCCTCGCTGTCCCAGATAATCGCCTCGTTGCGCACCAGATCGATTACGCCTCGGTGTTTGTCCTCGGTGCCGACCGGCAGCTGCATCACCGCCGCGGCGGCATGCAGGCGAGTCTCGATCATGTCGATACATTGGAAGAAGTCGGCGCCGACGCGATCCATCTTGTTGACGAAGCAAATCCGCGGCACGTGGTAGCGATTGGCCTGGTGCCAGACGGTCTCCGTCTGGGGCTCGACCCCAGCCACGCCGTCGAACACAGCGATGGCGCCGTCGAGAACGCGCAGGGAGCGCTCGACCTCGGCGGTGAAGTCGACGTGCCCAGGGGTGTCGATAATGTTGATGCGGTGGTCGCGCCAGGTGCAGGTGGTGGCGGCGGAGGTGATGGTGATGCCCCGCTCTTGCTCCTGCTCCATCCAGTCCATGGTGGCGGCGCCATCGTGGACCTCACCCACCTTGTGGGTGATGCCAGTATAATAGAGGATCCGCTCGGTCGTGGTGGTCTTGCCCGCGTCGATGTGGGCCATGATCCCGATGTTTCGGGTCGTCTTTTGACTGACGTCCTTCTTCATGGCTCTACTCGTCATCGCTACGAACAAAACATCTCCACGTAGGATGACGCCCCGCGCCATCCCTACCTTCCGCAGCGAACGATGCCGTTTGCGGAGGCGTTACTGCCAGACTTCTTCGTTTGTCAAAGAGCGGTCTATTCTTCCTCTATTCCCTTACCACCGATAGTGGGCGAACGCCTTGTTCGCCTCGGCCATCTTGTGGGTGTCTTCCTTCTTCTTGATGGTCCCGCCACGATTCTGGGCGGCGTCCATCAACTCGTTGGCCAAACGCTCGGCCATGGTGCGCTCGCTGCGGGCCCGCGCGAATTTGATCATCCAGCGCATGGCCAGCGCGTTGCGGCGATCATGGCGGACTTCGATCGGGACCTGATAGGTGGCACCACCAACCCGGCGGGACTTGACCTCGACCACCGGCTTGACGTTGTCGAGCGCCGCCTTGAAGACGACCAGGGGCTCGTCATTGCCGCGCTCGGCGATGTAATCGAGGGCATCGTAGATGATGCGCTCGGAGGTGCTCTTCTCACCACCGTACATCAATACGTTGGTGAACTTGGCGACCAGCCGATCCTTATACTTGGGATCCGGGGTGATCTTGCGCTTCGGAACTTCGCGACGGCGGGGCATGGTGCTTCCTCTCTAGCTCGGCCGCTTGGCGCCGTACTTCGAGCGACCCTGGCGACGGCTCTCTACGCCGATGGCATCCAGGGTTCCGCGAATGATGTGATAGCGAACGCCCGGCAGGTCCTTGACGCGGCCCCCGCGGATCAACACCACGGAGTGCTCCTGCAGGTTGTGGCCAACGCCCGGGATGTAGGACGTCACCTCGAAGCCGTTGGTGAGGCGGACGCGAGCCACCTTACGCAGGGCTGAGTTCGGTTTCTTGGGGGTCGACGTATACACGCGCACGCAGACACCGCGCCGCTGTGGGCAGCTCTGCAGGGCCGGCGCGGTCTTCTTTTCGATTTTCTTCGCGCGGCCTTTGCGCACCAACTGATTGATCGTAGGCATCTCTCGACTCGTCCTCTCAACGCCGGGAACCGGCCCGTGCCCTTCACGCACGCCTGTTCGCCGAAAAGCGAGGGCGCCTCCTAGCGGGTTGGTCCGGATGTGTCAAGCGAAGAATCCTGTAATCTCCCGAGAAATGGCGCGACGGGCGATCAATCGACCCCACCGACCCGGTTGGGCCCGCCGATCAGCGCATCGTAGGCCCAAGGGGCTAACCTGGCCGTCAGGGGTGCCCTAGGTATTGCGCACAGACTGGCTTGACGACCCCTAGAACCGTGGTTACGATTTTAATACGGCCCCAAGAGGCTGAGAACGTGACAATAGTGGGCCCCGATCGACATCGCGACGATGACGCCGTTCGTCGGTTGGTGCAGTTCCTCGCCATCGCCGTCCTGGTTCACCTGGCGGCGATTCCGTTGCTCAGCGGCCTGGTGCCGGAGGCCCCGCCGAAAACCGAGACGCGACCGGTCAAGCTGGTCAACCTAACACCTCGGCAACTCCAACAGCTCAAACAACGACAGCGCCGGGCGGCCGAGGAGCGCGCCAAGAAGCGCGCCGAAAAAAAGGAAGAGGAACGCGACAAGGAGGAAAAGCTCGACGGCCAGGTGGTCGATCTGCCGCCGAGCCCCGATGATACGCCCCCGGAGGAGTACGACTACCTCTCGGAACACAACACCAACACCGAGCGCGAATCGGTCAGCCGCCACCGCGAGAAGGACTACCGCAACGCCCTCAACGAGGTTGGACGCGCCGCTGACGCGAAGGCCGCATCCCCCAAGGCCGAGCAGCGGGCCACGGCGATCGAGATCGGCGAACAGAAGAACCAGGACGTCAACGAACAGAAGCTCCCGGGCCGCGAGAAGGTCTTTGAATTGCCCACCATCGAGCAGCGCGACCGGCTCGCCCTCCAGCTCGATCCGGAATTCGGATTGATGCCGAACCAGCGCCACACCGAGCCGCTGCGCGGCAACAGCCGCCGGCTCAAGCTCTCCCTGGGTCAAGATGAGACACAACCACAAAAGCGGAGCAGCGCGCCTGAGCAGGGCCCCCCAACCGTCGACCTGATCCCGACCATCGGCGTGATGGCTCAGATCAGCGGCGCCCCGGCGAACGATCACCTCGAGGATGTCGAGGAGGGCGAGGGGACCTTCCTCAACTCCCGCGAGTTCAAGTACGCCTCCTTCTTCAACCGCATGAAGCGGGGCGTCTCCCAACAGTGGCGGCCCATCCCAGAGTACCGCCGCCGGGACCCGACCGGCCACGTCTACGGGAAAAAATCACGGGTCACGGTGCTTCGGGTGGTGTTGACCGCCGAGGGGGGGCTCAAGGATGTGGAGGTGGCCCGCTCCTCGGGCCTCGATTTCCTCGACAACGAAGCTATCAGCGCCTTTCGCCGGGCCGAGCCATTCCCTAACCCTCCCAAGGGTCTGGTCGACAACGGCACGGAGCTAATCGACTTCCCCTTCGCCTTCCACATCGAGTTCAACCGGCGCGGCTTCAAGCTGCCGTTCTAACGGCGCGGCTTTGAGCGGCCGTTCCCCGCCAGCCACCGTTCCCTGCCAACCACCGTCCCCCGCCAACCACCGTCCCCCGCCAGCCACCGTTCGTCCTGAGCCGGTTCCTCGCCCCGCGAGGAACCGAGTCGAAGGGCCCATTGAACCGACCCGAGCCTCCTGCGACAAGGAGCCCGAACCCCGACCCACCGGGAGTGTGCGATGCTCCGCTCAGCCCTCCTCGCCCTTGCCCTTGTCTTGGCGCTACCTAGCGCTGCGTCGGCGGCGCCGGTCGACCTTCTCGAGGCCGACACCCAGGCCTTCGTGCAGGACAACGGCGGTATGGACGTCATCTATCGCCTGACCTTTCTCGACCACGAAGGCCGGACCTTCATCCGCAAGATCGGACCGTTCTACGAGCCGATCCACTTCACCCGGGCCTTCATCTGGGCCGGCGAGCAAAAAGTGCGCGCCGAGGTCTCCGACGCCGGGGGCGGCTACTACCGGGTCGACT
>JAUUZB010000006.1 GCA_030590185.1 Deltaproteobacteria bacterium | reverse complement strand
GACGCCGAGAGCCTCCAGCACTTCACCACCCCTCCCCCTGAGGCCGAGACCCTCCCCGAGTTTTTGATCGAGGCGTTGGGCAGCCCCGGGGCGCCGGCCTACGCGACCGTCTACTGTGACTTTGGTGGGCTCGTCGCAACCCCAGCCCCATCCCTGCGGTTAGGCGAGTACACCCTGGGTGATGTGAGCGAGGTGAGCGAGGTGCTATCCGGCACCTACCTGGTGGCCGCCTATGCCCTGCGCAATTTATCGCGCCAGGGTTTCGAGGTAGTCCAGGCGCGGTCGGGCGCCCGGGGTGAGCTCTATGTGGAGAGGCCCGAGAGTGAGGATCCGTTGGAGCTCGAGCCGTCGCAGCCGATCCTCGCGCAGCTCACGCTGCGCCGGAAGCTCATCCACTTTGCCCTACCGCTGCGCGCCGAGCGTCAGGGCGCCGAGCGCCCCGGGTTGCGGCAGGCTATCCTTGGCACCGCCGAGCGGTTGAGTCACCGCATCGACCTCGACCGCATCGCCGCCGCCCGCCTGGATGCCAACCTCGTTCTGGTCGACGCGGTGACGAAGGATCCCGCGGTGGCTCGCTCCCTCGCCCAGGGATTCCTCCTGGCCGGTGTCCCCGGCCTCCTGGTGCGGCTCCCGGCCAGCGCGCGGGTCGGCTCTTCCCAGAGGGAGGCGCTGCTCGATGCCCTCGCGACCCGGCGTTCGAGCGCCGCCGTTCGCGCCACGCCACAACGCCCCTTTCGGATGTTCGGTTATCGCGGCATGGACTTCGCCACCCGCGTCGACTTCGTGGCCGAGCAAGACTTCGGTTTGGCCCGCAGCGCGGCCGCGAAATACAACGTAGCCAAGAGATCGCCGAAGGGTACCGGCCGCGAGATTTGGGTCAGCGCCCGTGACGGTTTTGCCAAGATCGTCGACTTCATCAATTTCCTCGAGCAGCCCGAGGGGATCGCAGCGCTCGGTGCCTCCAAGCTCAAGCTGGCGGGGGGGGTGCCCGCCAGTAGGCTGCCAAAACTCCTGCCGGGCCATCAAATCATGATGAGCAACCTCCTCTCCCAATCTCTCCAGGCGTTGGGCGAGTTCGAAGATGCAGCGGCCGTGCAGCTGGTGATGATCGAGGTTCAGGAATCGGCCGGCAAAAAGAACGAGGTGGCCAAGCTTCTCCTCAACCTCGCCAAGACCTACGCCAACGCCAAACAAACCAAAGAATCCAAGCTGGCGTTCATTCGTTGCGTGGAGCTCGCCGAAGAGATCGGGGAGACCATGATCGCGGCCGACTGCAACTCCCGCCTCGGCAGCGTGCAGCGCGAGCTATTCGACTACGCCGCTGCGGAACGCAGCTATCTCGCTGCCATCGCGGCCTACCAGAGCAAGGACGCTGCCAACCAAGCCTACCCCATGCTCTTTCTTGGCTACCTCTACGAAACGTCCTTCAACGACTACGCCAAGGCCCTCGGGAGTTTTCGTCAGGGGCTGGCGGCGGCTGAGAAACACGGCCTGACCGAGCAGTTGCCCGTGCTGCACAACTCGATCGCTCGGGTCTATCGGAGTCGGGGCGACTATGAGCGCGCCCTGCTAGAGGTGGAGAAGTCCGCGAAGCTCGGTACCGCGAGCGCGCCAAAGGCCGCCGAGGCGTTGCTGGCCGCCCGCGGGGTCGCTGCCGCGGCGGAGGAGGCGTTGACGCTGGCCGTTGCTGCCGTGGCGGACACGAAGGATGCCTATGCCCGTGCCAGTGCCGACGAACGGCCAGCGGTCAAGAAAGCCTACAAAGTGGCCACCAAAGCGAAGGCGAAGGCAAGCCGTCAGCTCGACGCCAGCCGCACCGCGATCACCAAGGCGATCGAGAAGGTGCAAAAGGTGGTGAAACAACGCTCCGATGCGGAGCTCGAGGCGGCGAAGATCTATTGGTACCGCGGCAATTATGCCCGGGCCACCGCTCGCCAACAGGAGAGCCTCCGCCTCGCCCACGAAGCCCGCAGCGACTACCTGGTGATCCAGGCCTCGAGCCTGGCGGGTTTGATCGCCCTCAACCAGGGTGACCTCCGTCAGGCGGAGGAGTCGATGCGTGATGCCCTGCGCCTGTCGCGCAACACCGGGCGCAAGGGCGAAGAGGCCAAGCAGCTCAACAACCTCGGCAAGATCCTACGCAGCGCCGGCCGTATCGACGAGGCGATCGCCACCCTGCACCTAGCCTTGGAGATCGACGAAGCCCTCGGCAGCGGCGAAGGACGCGCCTTTGATCTGCGCAACCTCGCGATCGCCCAGCACCGCAAGGGGGACCACCGGGCGGCGCTCGCCAACGTCGAGCGTTCTCTCGAGCTGAGCATCGCCATCGGCAACAAATTCAATCAACTGCACTGTCTGTTTGCCCGCGGTGAGATCCTCGAGGCCACCGAGGCGCCGGGGGCGGTCGAGAGCTACCAGGCCGCCGCGGCCTTGGCGCTCGAGATCTCGGTGCCCGAGGTGGAGTGGACCTCCCTCTACGCCTTGGGACGATTGACCGAGGCGTCCGGTGACATCGAGTCGGCGCGCGCCAAGTACGTAGCGGCGTTACGAGTAGCGGAGCGCCTGGGGCGGGGCCGCTCCGAGAGCACCGAGGAACACAGTCGCAAGAACCTCTATGGCGACGCCATTCGTTTGGCGGTTCGGGAGGGTGAGCTCGCGGCCGCCTTTGCCTACGGTGAACGCGCGCGGGCCCGCGGTTTTCTCGACGTGTTGGCCACCACGCCCCTGCACGTGCCGGAGCTCCGCGCCAAGGAGCTGCTCGCCGCCGAGCTCCAAGCCCGTGAGGGCCGGATCAACGCCGAGCGCGGCGCGGCGTTGGCGATCGACGGTGCTGATCGAGAGCTCGCGGTCGCCACCGCCGACCACGAGTCGGCCCAGGCGGCTCTAATGGCGGCCTTCCCTCGCCTGGGACGGATCCTGACCATCGCGCCGGTGCCGGTCGAGGACCTCCAGGCGGTCCTACCGGAGAAGGTCCTGGTGCTCAGCTTCTTCGTCGACCGTGAGCAGACCTCGGTGATGCTCATCAGGCGCGACTCCCTACGGGCGGTCGATATTTCTGTGACGAGTACTGCCTTGAGGCAACGGGTCAGCGACCTGCGGCGTCGGGTGCGCGCCTTTTTCCCGGTCGAGGAGGAGCTCGCCGCCCTCGGTGAGCTGTTGTTCGAGCCCCTTCGCGCTGAGCTAGAGGCGGCGGAGGTGGTGGTCATCCTGCCGGATGGACCGTTGCACAACCTGCCCTTCAATGCGCTCGTCCTCGATGACCGGCCGTTGCTCGAGGGTTGGGTCATGGCCCAGGCCTCGTCTGGATCCCTGCTGCACGACCAGCTCGTTCAGGAGCCGCCGCCCCGGCCCTCGCAGGTGATCGCCTTTGCGCCCGCCAGCGACCTGCCCTTCGCACGTCTCGAGGCGCTCGAGATCAGCGGCCCGCAGGCGGTGCTAGGGGCCCGCGCCACCGAGACGCGTTTTGTGAGCACCTCCGGGGAGGCCTTCGACGTCGCTGCCCACGGCGAGCTCGACGCGCGGGATCCCATGGCGAGCGCCTTGCTGTTCGCCCGCGGAGTTGACGATGACGCGCGTTTGGAGGTGCGCGAGGTGTTTGGTCTGCGCAACCTCCCACCCCTGATCAGCCTCAGCGCCTGCGAAACCGCCGGCTCGATCGTGGATGGCCTCGAGTGGGTCGGATTGGGCAACGCCTTCTTGACCGCCGGAGCGCGCAGCGTGATCGCGACCCAGGACCGGGTGTCCGACCTCGCCGCCGCCGTGATCATGAAGCG
The DNA here is from genome assembly GCA_030590185.1 of Deltaproteobacteria bacterium. Next base: position 12,169 of record JAUUZB010000006.1, on the reverse strand, counting down.
TTTCTACCGCCTGGTGCGCGACCGCGGCGTGGGGGAAGCCCTGCGCGAGGCGGCCCTGTGGACTCGGCAGTATTTCAACCACCCGGCCCATTGGGCGAGCTTCACCCTGCTGGGTGATTTCCGTTGAGGCGCCGGCGGTCGGGTCCGGTTGGTTCAGTGATGTCAACGGACGGCCCCTATCCGCGGATGTTTCAGGACGCCCTGGAAGTAGAGCGTGGCAATCTCGTGCGACGCATGAACGTCCTGCGCCTGTCGATGGTCACCGCCTTCTGGATCGTTCACGCCTTGCTCGGTTATGTCCTCGAGGATCCAAACTGGCGCGGCAACCTCGGGCTATGGACCCTCTATTGGGCGTTGTGCGTCTTCCTGCTCGCCAGCACGGCGCGGTCGCTGCGTTTCAGACGATTGGCTTCCCTGGCGGTGCCCCTGATCGACGTGCCGATGATCTTCGCCCTGCAGCTGTCGTTGATCCCTACCAACGACGACGTCACCAGCCTGATCGGATTCACCGTCGCCATCTATGTGTTCCTGGTGGTGCTAACCACCTTCACCTTCGACGCGCGGATCATCATCCTCAGCGCTGTCCTCGGGGCGATCGCCGAGTGCACCCTGCTGCTCGGCTGGGCGGGATCGCAGCTCGGCGGTCCGATCGCCGCCGTCGTGCTCATCGGCGGAACCGCCGCCGTGTCAATATACGCCATCGGCAGACTCGAGAGCCTGGTGCGCACGGTGACCCTGGACAAGCTGCGCGAGCAGGAGCTCGAGGCCCTCAACGCAGCCAAGGATAGGTTCGTGGCGACGGTGTCCCACGACTTCCGCTCGCCCCTGGCCATCATGCACACCTGTGTCGAGACGGTCCTCGACGATCCCGACATGCCGGTATCCGTACGGAAGACCTTTCTCGGCAGGACCCTACGTCAATCGCGCCGCCTGCAGGCCATGGTCGCCGACCTGTTGGATTTGGCGCGGATCGAAAACCGCAACGCCATGGCCGAGGCGACGCCGCTCGATCTCATCGTCGAGGAGCTGGTGGAGGGCCAGCGGCCTGCCTTTGCGGAACGCGGGGTCGAGCTCACCTACGTCGCCGAGGACCTACCGGTGATGGCGCTGGTCGACCGTGGCCTGGTGGAGCGCGCCCTGGCCAACCTGATCAGCAACGCCCTCAAGTTCACGCCGGCAGGTGGCACGGCTTGCGTACGCGTCCGCCGCGACGGCGCCTGGGCCGCGGTGCAGGTGAAGGACACCGGCAGCGGCATCCCCGTCGAGGAGCAGCCGCGTCTGTTCGAGCGTTTCTATCAGGGCGCCGCTGGTGCTTCGCGTCATGACGGCTCGGGTCTCGGTCTGGCGATCGTGGCGGAGGTCGCTGAAAAACATGGTGGCAACGTCGAGGTCGAAAGCGAGCTCGGTGTCGGCACGACCTTCACGCTGCGCCTGCCCTTGGGCGCAGAGGCGGAGTCGATTGCGGGCGGTCAACCTTCGGAGTAGCGTCGCAGGATGAAGGCCTTGGTGCTGAACGGTGTGCCACGACTGGTGCACGATCACCCCGAGCCGAAGCGGTGTCCGGGAGAGGCGTTGCTGGCGGTGCGGCTGGCGGGTATCTGCGATACGGATCTGCAGCTCGCCCGGGGCTATCTAGCGTTTGTGGGCGTCCTCGGCCACGAGCTGGTCGGTGAGGTGATCGAGGCGGACGATCGGTCCTGGATCGGTCAACGGGTGGTGGCCGACATCAACGCCGGGTGCGGCGCTTGTGACGACTGCCGCGAGCGGGATGGCCATCATTGCGCCACGCGCACGGTGCTAGGGCTCGCTGGACGCGACGGCGCACTGGCGGAGAAGGTCGTCGTGCCGGAGGGTTGCCTGGTCGCGGTCCCGGACGGGTTGAGCGACGAACGAGCGGTCTTTGCGGAACCCCTCGCCGCGGCGTTGCACGTTATCGACGACATTCCCGTGGACAACGTCGATCCGGTCGTCGTGCTCGGTGACGGAAAGCTGGGTCTACTGATCACCTGGGCTCTATTGGCCGAGGGGCAACGGGTCATCACCATCGGGCATCACCGTGATAAGCTCGCCTTGGCGGCCGCCAAGGGCGCCGCGATCGAGCTCGAGGCGGAGCGCACCGACGGGTCGCTGGCGGCTAGGGTCGTGGTGGAGGCGACCGGCAGCCCTTCCGGTCTGGCGCGCGCTCTGGACGTGGCTAGGCCGCGGGGCGTGGTGCTGCTCAAGACCACCGTCGCCGGTGCCCTCGAGGTCGATCTGGCCCCGGTGGTGATCAAGGAGCTCCGGGTGATCGGTTCCCGCTGCGGGGACGTGGCCCGTGCTATCGCGGTCATGAGCTCCGGCGGCGTCGACCCCACGCCCTTGATCAGCGCCCGGTATGGCCTGGCCGACGCCGAAGCCGCCCTGGCGCGGGCTGGTCGAGCCGACAGCCTCAAAGTCTTGGTTGAGCCCTAATCGTACCGCTGTCACTCAGTTGATCCGCTTCGATCGAGCCGTAGAGGGGATTGAAAGTAGTGGGTCGGCAGTCGTTGTCAGAAGGCGCCTGAGGGCGTACACTCGGGGACTTACAGAGCGCCTACCCTCGGTAATTATCGTGACCAAGTACAAGAAGCACATCGGGCCCAAATCGGGCGGCCGCGCTCTTTGCGGATCTCAAACCAGCGCGTCGAAGCTGGTAATCGCCGAGTGGATGAAGCTGCCCCAGGGTGAGCGCTGTCCCATGTGCGAGTTGGTCGCGAGTATGAACCGCGAGCCCAAGCCAAAGTCTAAGTCCAAGGCCAACGCTGCCATGTAGCATTGGTCCTGCCTTCCAGGCGCGACGGCAGAGGCTCAGATCCCGGTTTCCACGGGCCACCACTCGTACCCCACCACGACGCTGAGTCTCTCCAGCGAGCCGCGGGTCGCCTCGGCGGTGAGCTCGGCGTGGCCGATTTGCGCCGCCAAGGTTAGCCGGCCTGGCCCGAGGTTGAGATCGAGCCCCGCCTGGCCACGCATCCCCGGGACAAACTCGGTCGAGTCCTCGGTCGGCTGGCCGGTCGCACCCTGGCTGAAGTTGACGATGGTTGGGACGAAGGCGACTCCGAGGGTAGTGCCGAGGCGCCAGAACAAACCGATGCGTATCCGCGCCATCAGCGGCACCGCCACCGCCGTCAAGTCACGCGTCACCTCGTACGCGACCGCGTTGATGGTGATCATCTCTGAGCCATGGGCGTAGAGGAGCTCGGCGCCGAGGGTGAGGCCGAGCTCGATGGGACCAAAGGCGCGCATTACCCCGCCGCCGAGGGCCAACCGGGGCCCGGTGACGAAGCCTCCATTAGTGGCGACGCCGGCGCTGGCGTAAATGCCGATGGAGAGGCCGGGTGGCAGTGGATCAAATTGAATCACTGTCTCGAGGCCGTCGTGGGCCGCCGGGTCGGGCCGCATCGCCAGCGTCACCTCAGCCCGGGCCGAACCGGCGCTGGCGGTCAAACGGAGCGTTGCCGGGATCGCGCCGGGCATTTCGATGGCGAAGCGATAGCCGTTTTCACCCCGGTGAAGCGTTACCGGTGAGGCCGCGAAGATCAGGCTCGGTGCGACTCGAAAAACCGAGTTGTCGTTTTCGTCACGGACGCTCAGGCTGCCGGCCACCTCCTCGCCCGGACCAAAGGGACCGGCCGGGATGTCGATGCTAATGGTCCGGGGCAGACCGGGCACCACCAGGACGCTCAACTCGCCGATGCCCGCGTCCACCGCCCCCTCGACCCGCGCCGTAATTCTGTCCTCGCCAGGGCTCAGCGGAGCGGTGTAGGTGGCCAGCCAGAGGCCATCGCCGCGACGCTCTGCTGGCCCAACCTGGCCGTGGGTCGCAGCCATGACGATCGGTGCCTCTTCGGTTTCGGGTGCGCCGGTTGCGGTGCCGAGGGCCAACACCAGAGACATGGTGTCGCCCGGGCCGAGTTGGTCAAAGGGCGCCGCCATGGCCAAGCGTGGGAGACGGGGCACTCCGAGGTCGACCGTGGTGACTCGTTCGTTCCCCACCCGATCCCTCACCATCACGGTGGCGACCAGGATACCCACCGGGACCGCGATCGGAACTACTACGCGGTTGTTGACCGTGGCCACGGGCCCAAAGGTCGTCTCACCCACTCGTACCGATACCTCAGCGGCTCGCTCGGTGGTTACCGGCAGCTCGGTCTGGCCAACGACCGGTAAAAATGCCGCGCCGGCCAGGTCGCGAACACCGCCCTCTCGCGCCACCCGTTCCACCAGAGCCACGGCGACGACGCGGGGTGCCTTGTTGGCGGGAAGCGTCACGGCGAAGCGACCGGGCTCGACCAGCACGAGATCACCGCTGCTGGCCTGGACCCGAAGCGCGCCCCCCGGCGCTACCTCCTCACCAACCCCACAGCGCTTGGCCGCGAGGATGATACCCGACGCGGCGGCGATGGTCTGGGCTGGCGAGAAGACGGCGCTCAGCTCGCACTCGGCTCCGCGGTCCCCTGAGGGGCTGACATTCACGACGGCACAAAGGAGCAGAGCCGGCGTCATTAATCCTCGACGGCCGGTAGATCGATGACGAAGCAGGTACCTTCGCCTGGGGTGGAACGAAAGTTGAGCGTCCCGTCGTGCTCTGCCACGATCTCCCGTGACAGGGCGAGCCCGAGCCCAGAGGCGGCTTCGCCACTCTTGCTGGTCACGAAGGCCTCAAACACCTGGCCCTGGAGATCTTCGGGGATGCCGCGGCCGTCATCCTCGACCTCCACGACGACCCGATCACCTCGCCGGCTGGCGCGGATCTCCACCCGGCCAATCTTCCCGGCGGTGTTGTCCATGGCCTCGGCGGCATTGACCAGCAGGTTGATCAATACCTGGGTCAGGCGCACCGGCGTGGCAACGATCTCTAGACCGGGCTCGCAATCGATGTCGATGCTCGTCCTGCTCCGGGTGGCTCCCTTGGACAGGGTCATGGCACGGTCGATGAGGTCTTTGAGGGCGACGACCTCGGTCTCCCGTTGCCCACCGCCGGTGGCCGCCGACAGGCGCCGGACGTCGGTGAGCAGGTCGACCATCTGATCGGCAGCGGCCCTGACATCCATCAGGACCGTGGCGCGTTTCTCGGGGGGTAGCTCGTGGGCGAGCAGATCGAGGTTACCGCGCATCACTGTCATCGGCGTACTGATCTCGTGAACCAGGCTCGCCATCAGCTTGCCGAGCAACGCCATGCCCTGGCTGTGATTGGCATAGGCCTGCAAACGCTGCGCCTCCTCGAGCTCCTCGAGGGTGTGTTGGCGCTCCATGCGAAGACGCCGGTGCTCCAGCGCATGTTCGACCTTGAGCACGAGCTCGTCCACGTGCTGCAGCGGCTTGAGCAGATAGTCCCGGGCGCCAGCCCGCAACGCTTCGATGGCGGAGTCGAGGGAGGCATAGCCGGTGAAGATGATGCTCTCGGCCATCGGCCAACGCTCGCCGATCGTCGCGAGCAGATCGATCCCGGATCCATCGGGGAGGTTCTTGTCGATGATGATGACCGCCGGCTCAGTCTCGAGCAGCCTTGTCGCCTCGGCGAGGTTGTACGCCGTGACGGTCCGCAGGTTGATGGTCTCGAGCGCCAGCCGCACCGCGGTGGTCACGGTAGGCTCATCATCGACGACCAGAACCCATTCCTCTTGCACGTCGCTGCTCCAATCCGTTGCGTCGTTCATTCCCAGAGCGCCTCGCTCTTGACCTCGACCCTGGGCGCACGATGGAGCGCCTCGACCCCACCGTCGCGCCGAGCGGTGCGGCCGCTGAGGTCCGTGGCGCTGACCCTAATGTCGTTGCGCCCGTCCCGGAGCGCGACCTGTACCGCAAACCGCCCATCAGCGGCAACGGTGGCCACCGCACCATTGATCGATACGTCGGTTCCTACATCCACCTGTCCCCGCACCGCGACCGTTGCCGAGCGCGTGGTCTTCTCGCCCGGCCACTCCACCTCGAGCAGGACCGTTGTTGGGATGGCGGATACCTCCGGAGCGGCACCCTTCGCCACGGTGGCGCGTTCACCAGCGGATAGGGTGACGCCTTCGTTTCCGCCTCCGACCTCGAGCCTGACGCCGCCCGTTTCGGTGGCAACGGCGACGAGTCCGGCGCCATCGGCAAAAATGGTGAAGGCGCCCTTTCGGGTCTCGGCGATCGTCTCGGTTCCCTTGGCCTGCACCTGCATGGTGAATCCGTCCGTCGTCACCTCGGCATGGATTCGGCCGCGGTCGAGCTCGAGCTTGCTGAGGGTGGCGGAGATCTCACGTACCGTGACCTCCGACGCGTCGTGGACGCGAACCTCGGCCTGATCGCCGACGCTCAACAACGCCGAGCCTTCGGTACCCGTGCGGATCGACTCGGCCGTAGTGAGGCGCTCGCCAACGGCGGCCGCCGACCACTTGCCTTCCCGCCCAATCTCTACTGCGCCCTGGACCTCACGGACAGAGATCTCCACCGCGGTGGGCGCGGCTTCGGCCAGGGTCGGCGCGACCGCCTCGGGGACCTGCGGCTCGTCGGCGCAGGCCCCGGCTGTAACGATGCAGCCGATGAGGGCTGAGATGGGCCAAGGCATCTTCATTCCATGACTCGCGCCTGGACAGCCGGAAGGGTGACGATGATTTGAGTGCCAGAGCCGAGCTCAGATTCTACGGCGACCCTGCCGTGATGGCCTTCCACTACCTTGTTTACCATGGCCAGACCGAGTCCCCTAGACGACCATTCCGTCTTGGTGGTGAAGAAGGGCTCGAAGATCCGGTGGAGATGATCCGGCGGGATCCCCTCGCCGTTGTCCGAGATGCGTACGGTGACCAGCTGGCCCCGGGAGTGGTCGATGGTCACCGTCAAACACCCACCCTCGGGCATCGCGCGTTTGGCGTTGGTGAAGAGCTCGAGAAAAACCTCCGTGAGCCGCGGAGCATCGGCGCGAACCAACGGCAGGTCCTCGGCAACTTCGCGCCTCACTTCGATGCCCTGTTTGGCAAAGGGTCGGGCGAGCACCCCGAGTGCATCGTCGACGGCGCCAGCGATCCGGATGGTAGAGAGCTGGGGGCTCTCCCCGGTCTCGCCGAGGCGCAGAAGATTGCCGACGATCTCCCGGATGCGCAGGCCCTCGGCCTCCGCCTGGCGGAGCAGGCTGGCGCGTTTTTCCTCGTTGGGGTTGGTGAGTAAGAGCACCTGAATCATTCCGAGCATACCGGCGAGGGGATTGTTGATCTCGTGGGAGAGCCCCGCGCCTAGCTGTCCTACCGCCGCGAGCTTCTGGGCCCGGATCAGCAGCTCCTGGGTTTCTTCGAGCTCTTCGGTCTTGGCTGCCACCCGCGCCTCGAGCTCATCGTTCCAGCGTTGGATCTCCGAGGCCATGGTGTTGAAGGCGCGGGCCAGATCGCCGAGCTCGTCCGGGCGATCGGCACCTGCCACCCGATGACCGAGATCGCCACGTTCGAGGGCTTGGACACCGCTGTGCAAGGTGCGGATTGGTCGGCTCAGCGCACGCGCCAAGGCCAGGCTGACCGCGATCCCCAATAGCAAGACGACCAACAACCAGATGCTGGTGCGCACCACCAAGGCCCGCGACGCTGCTAGGGCGTCCTCGACCGGCTCCGCTACGATCACCGCCCAACCGAAATCCGGCAAGCGGGCACCAGCGCCGAGGACGGCTCCAACGCCCGGGATGTCGAAGCGCTCTGGCACGACGCTACCGGACAGCGCCGCAGACACCGCCGGCCAATCGCTCCGGTCCGGCTTGCTGGCGACCGCTTCGGGATCCGCCGACAGCACCACCACCCCCTGGCTATCGGTGACAAAGGCGCGACCCCGAGGGCCGAGCCGTGGCTCCGCGATCAGCTTCAAGAGGGCGTTGAGGGAGAGCTCCACCGCGAGCACGCCATCGCCGGTGGTACGCACCGCTACGACGACCCGTGGCTCCCCGCCGTTCGAATTGTACGGTCTCCCCACGGCCGCACCGACTTCCGCGGCGAGGGCAAACGGGATGTGTGTTGCAAAACGCTCGATGTCGGCGGGCTCAATCGCTGGACGATCGGCGAGCACCGGATCCCGCCACTGCCCAAAAAATATCGGCGCCCCAACCTGCTTGGCCTGCGGGTCGAGCAACACCAGAATGCTGGTGTCCTCCACTTGACGGTAGATCAGACGCAGAGCGCCGAGGCGTTCTGCCTCGGTGAGATCCTCGAGGCGGAAGGCGGCGGACGCCAAGCGGACCGCCCGCAAACGGGTCTTGAGCTGCCCGCTCATCTCATCGGCGAGAAGTACAGCTACGGTGCCGTGGAGATCACCGGCGCGCCGCTGCAGCGCATCGTCGGCGAGACGAATGGCGTTCCACCCGGCCAAGCCCAACGGAACACAGGCGACCGCGAGCATGGCGAGCGTGATTCGGGGTCCCAGGCGCATCGTGACGGCATCCACGTCTTCAGCGGCACCCTGACGCTACCACCGGCGGGGAGGGTCACCAAACGGCCTCAAGGTTCCGAGTAGGCACAACGGAAGCCAAAATCGTACATCCCCGAGAAGGTCGGCTGAACGCTGCCGCAGAAGGCGCAGAAGATCCCGCCGTAGGAGCCGCCATCCCACCGGCCGCCGCGCGAGATGACCGCCCCGCTCGAGCTCTGATCGTGCGGGAAAAACCGCCCCCCCAGGTCGCCGTACCAGATGTTCGGATCGTCGTTGGCCGGCGCGAACCAACGTCGATTGGTCTCGGGGTCTGGCCAGGTGCCACCCACGGTGAAGGGGTTGGCCGGGTCCGTCGTGTTGTAGGTTTGCCAAACAGGGCCGGAGAAACTGATGGCGTGGAAGTCCGCCATCATCTCGTAGACGTTGCCCCCCAAATCCCAGAGGATCTCGCCATTGCTCAGGGTGTGCACCCGCCGCCCATGCCAGCAAACCGTGTTCGGGGGATCGCAGGTGAGGCCGGTGCCAAACCACGGATCATCATCGTTCCCCGCGACGAGGGCGGGGGTGCTCACGTAGGTCCCGGCTGTGCCCGCGGTGTGCCCGCGATTGAGGGTCGTGCCGTAGACATCGCCCTCGAGCCAATTGGCCGCCACCGTCTCGAGGTTGCGGGCCGTGGCCATCCACTGTTGATTGGTGACGAGCCCAAAGCCCGGCCCGAGGCTCGCGCACTCGCTCGCCGCTTCGTCGCGGGAGAGCTTTACCCAGGGTGTGCCCGAGGCGCGGGACTCGGGCCGGTGGCAGCAGGTGGGCAAGCGACCGCTGACATCCTCGTTGGGGCAGGTGCCGGTATCCCAGCCGCAGCCGTGATCCTTGTCGGCACCCAGAGTAGGGCCGCAGCCATCGCTCTCGCACGCGGCGCAGGATGCGTAGCCCTGCTCAGCGCAGGCAGCGCCGACACAGCAGAGCGCCGCGTCCGTGTCGTCTCGCTCGGCCTTCATCTCGAATTTTGCCAGGTAGAAGTCCTCGAGTTGATCGACGTCGGGGTAGGCCGGCACCAGCACCCAAACGCCCCCGGTGGTAGGGACGGTGAGCGCCAGGACGAGCCAGCCGTCGGAGCTAGTGATGGGGGAGACGTTGCCCGCCACGTCGAGCACCCGCAGGTTGGCATGATAGTTCGTGCCGTCACTGAGGATCAGGTCCCGGCCCCACAAAGAGGTTGCGGATCCGAGATCGGTCCAGGCCATGGCATCTCTGGCAGCAGCGCCTGAGATACCGGTGCCGACGGCGACTTCGAAATGGGAGACGCCGCTGGCCACGCCGCCGCTCACCGGATCGACCGTATCGGCGGGCCAGGTGATCACCGGCGTGACGCTCGACGAGCGCAGCTCGGTTTGGCCGTCGTTGACCACGCTGACCGCCGTCGGCCGGGTCACGTCAACGGTCCAACCGTCGGAGCTCGCGCTGCCAACGTTACCGGCCATGTCGGTGGCGCGCAGGTTAAAAAAGTAGGGACCGCCCTCGGAGAGGGTGAGGCCGGTGACGTTGAAGGCAGGGCCAGGCACGGGGGTCCAGGGAACCTCGTCGTTGAGCGCAACGCCAGCCGTTCCGGTACCGATGGCGTACTCGACGGTGGCGACGTTGCCGTCGCGATCCCGGGCCTCCCACGTGATGGCTGGCGATTCGAGCAGGGAGTTGGTCCAATTGGCGGAGTCGGCGGCGAGGGTGAAGGTCGGTGGGGATGTGTCGAGGTCGACCGTCAGAGTAGCCGAGCCCGTGCCGCCAGCACTCGTCTGGGCGACGGTCACGTCACGGTTTCCATCCGGCGGGCTCAGGGTGATGTTGATCTGATAGCCCCCATCGGCAGCGCAGGAGGCGGTCGTTGGCGTCAGGAGATCACCGCCGACCGTGATCGTCAGATTTGGCTCGCAGGTACCTGCGATGGTGATCGCCGCCTGGACCTCTGCGCCCGCGGGCGGCGACACAATTGAGATCTTCGGCGCGGCGGTCACCTCGAGCTCGAAGCCATCGCTGGCCGAGAGGTTGGGGTCGCCGTCGTCAGTGGCGGTGATCTCGAGGCTGTAGACGCCGACATCCTTTTGGGCTGGCCGCCCGGACAGCTCGCGGCTCACGGGGTCGAACGTGAGCCAGGATGGAAGATGGGTCGATCCGGCTGTGGTTACAGAATGGGCCAGCGAGTCGCCAGGATCCGGATCGCTGAATGTGTCCGCCGGGATGATGAAGGAGGAGTCGGTTTGTTCCGGCCAGGTTAGGTCCGCCATTGGGTTGGCGACCTTCGGCGGCTGGTTAGAGTCCGGTCCGACACACCCACCAGGGCACGCCAAGGCCTCGTAGGCGTCGGTCAACTCCGGGCTCGTGCCGCGGGGACCCGTGACCACCAGCGCATACCAACCGGCGTCGATTCCGGCCGGGACCACGGCGGTGAGGAGGTGCTCGTCGACGACGCTGACCTCCTCGAGGGCGATGGAGTAGCTTCCCTTGGACAACGTCGCTGCGAAACTGTTGTCCACCGCGACCTCGTGGCCCTCTAGGTTGGTAGTGAAGCGGGGATAGAAATTCCGGCCGGCGATGGTGACCGACACCGATTCACCGACGTAACCGGCTTCTGGCTCGACACCCTCCACCACGGGGGCCACCGCCGTGCCCGCCGCCGTGCAGGCCGACAGCGCCGTGCCCACCACCAATATTTGCAGCCGCCCCGCGGTCCCCATTTCGCAGGTGCCTCCGGTCCGTCCCCAACCCCGAGATTAACCCGCGCGACCGCCCTCGCCAAGTGCGGGGGCTTCTAGCGCTGTGCCACGAAGCGGTGCGGATTCCCGGAGCGCCGCCTTCGAGGCGGCACATCGGAATTGCGGATTCCCGGAGCGCCGCCTTCGAGGCGGTACATCGGCGTTGCGGATTCCCGGAGCGCCGCCTTCTAGGCGGCACATCGGCGTTGCGGATTCCCGGAGCGCCGCCTTCTAGGCAGCACATCGGCGTTGCGGATTCCCGGAGCGCCGCCTTCGAGGCGGCACGTCGGAATTGCGTCTTGCCGGCCGACGCCTCCGCTCAGAGCCTCTTCTTGGAGGTAGGCGCTTCCCCGCCCCCCCGCAGGCGCTTGAGCTCCTCGAGCTGCCGGCGGGCCTTGGCCTCTGGATCTTCTCTGGGTACCGCCGTCACCCCGAGTTCCGAGCCGGCGAGCTCGCGGTTGAGATCCACCAAAGCGATGGTGTTCTGGATGTGCTCGCGGGCATTCTCGAGCGCGATCAACTCGGCGTCCACCGCGATCCCGTCGAGCTGCTCGTCGAGGCTGACACTCGCCGCCGCGCTCACCGCCCGGGGCCGCTCAGCCTTGAGGCGTTCGATGCCCTGTTTGAGCTCCACCAGGGAGTCCTTGGCCGCCCCGGCGTCGGCCTGCGCCTGCTCGAGCTCTGTGACCAGGCCAGCGAGCCGGTCCTCGGTGTCGTGCCGTTGCTGCAGGAGGGCGAGCGCTTCGTCGTCCTGGTCCCCTTCCACCGCACGCCCGAGCACGCCTTCGAGCCTGTCGAGCTCGGCGCGCCCCTCCTCGACCTGAGCCGCTGCCTCGTCCCGCCGGACCATGATCGCCGCGGTGAGGAGCTTGAGCTCGCTGTACTTCTCGATCAAATCGTTGATGGCGTTCTCGTGGGCGATCTCGGGCGGCAGGTCGGTCATGGGAACCCTCATTTCGCCTCGGTTGTATCGCGGCGTGCACCCGGAGAGAAGCCTGCCCCGGGGCTCGGCGGCCAGATGT
>JAUUZB010000956.1 GCA_030590185.1 Deltaproteobacteria bacterium | reverse complement strand
GCCACCTCCGGCCAGGCCTCGCCTGCCTTGAACAGCGTCCGCTCGAGGCTCTGCACCGACGGTTGGTCGGCGCAGACCGCTCGGTACATGCGGGCGAAGTAGTCGAGGTTGGTCTCGACATTGCCGATCAGCTTGAGCGAGCTGTTGTCCGCGAGCCACTTGGTGATCGTCTCGCCGAGCTTCTCGTTGGGAAGATCCTTGATGGCGTCCAGCAGGGGCTTGAGCTGCGAGGTGAGTGGCTCGGTGTAGCTGGCGAGCTTGTCACGCACGGCCTTGTAGTTCGTCTCGCGATTCCAATTGCTGCTGTTGGTGCTGGTGGCCTTCTCGCCGAGCTTGGTGAGCTCCTGACGGGGATCGGCACACAGAGGTTTCTTAGCGCCGGCGACCATGAATGCGGCGATGGCGTTGGCGGCTTCAGCCCCCTTGCGCATGGGCGCGAGCTCATCCATCAACGGCTTGATCGTCGCGAGGTCTTCGGCCGGTAGCTCCGCGAGTTGTTTGCGTACGCTCTTGGCGTCGCTGCCCCGGGCCTGCTTGAGCACGGCGCAAAGGCTGAGGAACAGATCCGCCCGCCGCGCCTTGGGCCCCTGGGGGAAGACCCACTCGGTGATGGCGGCTGCGATGTTGCCCGGGGTGTCGCGGGAGAAGTTGTGGTGGATCGCCTTGTAGGGCGAGGTGCTGGCGCCCGGCGGCACCTCCTCGCGGATCCAGGCCATGTCGTGCGTCTTGCTGCCGTAGCTCTCGGCGCCGTCCATGTACAGCATGCCGACCGCATTGCGGGCGTCGAAGATGCCGTTGACCGAGCTGGTTGGGTGCGAGGCGATCACCTCGCGCAACAGGGCGTACTCGCGCAGCTTGATCGGGTCGCTGGCGTCGAAGTCAGCCTTGGCCAACAGGATGCGCTGCTCGGCCACCAGAGCCGGCGCGATCAGGTCCATGCGGGTGACGTTGGTGCCGTGGGTTCGCTCTTGCTGGTTGGCCTTGTCGGTGCGGGCGCGGAATTGCAGCAGCGCGTCGATCATCGACTTAGCGCGCAGCTCGGCGTCTTCGATGAAGCCGATGCCAATGATGCTGCTGGAGGAGACGTTGAGGAACTTGTCGGTGCCGGCGGTGAGGTTGGTGGCCTGAGTCCGGCCTGTTTTGACGCGTTTGTCGAATTCCTTTTTGATGGCGTACGCGCCGCTCATGTTCGACTTGGCCCAGGCGAACTGTTTGCGGTCACCATCGATCGCGTACTCGGAGCGGTCGGCCGCCTTGATCCATTGAATGTCCGCCTTGACGTTGTCGCCGAGGGCGTCGAGCAAGGCGCCGGTCACCACGTCGTCGCCGGAGAGCTCCGCCATCAGGGTGGACAGGGCGTTGCGGCGCTGGGTGATCCGCGGGTCACCCTTGGCACCGCTCTCCTGGCCGTGGCCCTTGACGTCCTTGTGCTTGACCACCACGTCGATCAGCTTGGCGGCGGCGGTGCGGCCGACGTCCTTGCGCTTGAGCTCGTCCGGGGACGCCGGGACCTTGACCTCCAGGGTCTTCTTGGCGACCGTCGTCGGCGTTTGATCGTCCACCGCAGGTTCGGCGGGCGTCGTGAGGTTGGGGGGAGGCGTCGGCTGGCCGGTTCGGTCTATCGGCATCGTGTTGCCCTTCGGCGGCACAAAGGCACCGCGCAAAGCTATCCAGAGTGATGCGGTATCCTATTCAATTTCGTCAACGTTCAGCGCTCGTTGCGCCGATTTGGATATACCCGAACGGCATCGACCCCGAAAGGGGAGACAGCTGCCAAATGGGGGTCAGGACTGCCCACTTGACATATACACATCAAAGCAGGGGTCAGGACTGCCCACTTGACATATATGATCGTTGAAATCGTGATGTTTTTTTGAATAGCCTACCCGAAAGGCTAAGTATCAAGTGGGTAGTCCTGACCCCCATGATGACCCCCATGACGCTTGGAGAGCCGGGCCGAGAGGCTATATGTCAAGTGGGCAGTCCTGACGGCCCCCGGGACCCCCCCCCTATTCGAACTCGGCGTCGTCCAGGAACGAGGCCAGGGCGGCGTTGAGCACCTCGGTCGGGCTGCGGCCGGAGCGGCGCACGAATCGGGCGAGGCGTTGGCCCAGGGGGCGCTCCAAGAAGAAGGTCACCCGGCGTGGATTCTTGGCGGCGCCCATGTCGAGCGCTCGGTCCCGGCGGTAGTCGCGGAAGCGGCCCCGGCGTTCGGCGATCTCGAACGCCTCGGCCATGGACTCGGCCAGACGCTCCGTCTCGGCGGCCACCGCCCGGTCCCGGGCCTCGTCCTTCTCCACGAGTCGCAGGTGAGACTCGAATTGCGATCGATTCAAATCCGCATAGGCGGCGTTGCTCATCGGACCCTCCTGAACTGGGCGTGTCTCCGGACGGTCGCGCAACCGACCGGGGCCCTGGCTCGTTTATGATCCGCCGATCCGATGATGTCAAAAAAGTCGCGGCAACCACGAGCCGCGGCGGCCGGGTCAGTGCACCCGAATGTCGGGCAGGTTCGGCCGTGCCCCGCGCAGGGTGTCGACCGCGTCGGTGAGACCGTCGAGGGTCAGGTGGAACATCGGGAAAACGCGACGGATGGCGTGGACCGTCTCGGCGTTCCAGATGCGCGGCGGCTCTGGGTTGAGCCAGACCGACTTGGGGCATTGCCGGCGCAGCTCGCGCAGCCACTCCAGGCCGGGCTTGCGGTTGAAATAGCCGTAGAACATGCTGCCCCCCGCCTCGAGCAGCTCGTGGGGCGCCATCCAGGCGTCCCCCACCAGCACCACGGTCCAGGTGGCGTCCAGGGAGCGAATCACATCTTTGGTCAGCTCGCCGTCGAAGCGTACCATGTTGGTGTAGAGCCGGTCGTAGATGCAGTTGTGGAAGAAGAAGTTGCGAAAGCGCTTGAAGTGATTCGCCTGATGGGCGGCGGAGAAGAGCTGCTCGCAGAGCGCCGCGAAGGGGTCCATCGATCCGCCGATGTCCATCAGCAGCAACAGCTTGATCCGATTGGTGCGCTCCGGCGCGAAGACCAGATCGATCTCGCCGCCGTCGCGGGCGCTCTTGTCGATGGTGAGATCGATGTCGAGCTCCTCCGGGCCGTCATC
>JAUUZB010000897.1 GCA_030590185.1 Deltaproteobacteria bacterium | reverse complement strand
GGAAACAGGAGCGGGCGGCCCCGAGGGACGGGGTGGATCAGCCGGCGCTACCGTGGCTTTTTTTTTCACCTGCGATCCGGCGCTCACCGCCGGGGATCCGCCCATCAGCTCGTCGAGCCGACCGAGGAGGCGGGTCAAGCTCTGGGCCGGCTCTACCTCGAGCAGCCGCAGCAGCCCCATCTCCAAGCTCACCCGTGGGTATGCGGATCGGCTCACGTCCTCGGTCAAGGTGACCGTCAACGCAAAAATCCGATGCAGGTCGGCGCGACTGGATGTCTCGGCCTGGCCGAGCAGTGCATCCACCTCCCCGGGCGAGCGCTCCTGTAGGGCGGCGGCCGGATCCTGGCTAACCTTGACGACCATCAAATCGCGCAGGTGCTCGACGAGCAGGCCCCCCACGTCGGCGAGGTCGTGGCCGCGGGAATCGATCTCCCCCACCAGGGCGAGCAGCCGATCCGCGTCACGCGTTAGGATCGCACCGGCGAGCTCGAAGATCGTTTCGCGGTCGACCACGCCGAGCGCCTCGACGACCTGGGAATCCTCGGGCCGGTCGCCGGCGTAGCTCAACACCTGGTCGAGCAGGGACAGGGCGTCCCGCACCGAACCCTGGGCCTCGCGGGCGATCGCCGTTACCGCGGAGGCCGAGAGCTCTACCCCTTCGCCGGCGATGACCTGTTTGAGGTGGTCACCGAGCAGCTGCAGGGAGACCCGCCGGAAATCGAAACGCTGGCAACGGGACAGGATCGTCACCGGGATCTTTTGGGGCTCGGTCGTCGCGAAGATAAATTTTACGTGCGGCGGCGGCTCCTCCAGGGTCTTCAACAGGGCGTTGAAGGCGCCCTTGGAGAGCATGTGCACCTCGTCGATGATGTAGAGCTTGAACCGCCCCTTTTGCGGCATGTAGCGGATCGCCTCACGCAGCTCCCGCACGTTGTCGACGCCGGTATTGGAGGCGCCGTCGATTTCGAGCACGTCCGGGTTCGTGCCGGCGGCGATCTCTTTGCAGGAGGCGCAGGTGCCGCACGGCTTGGCGGTCGGGCCCTGATCGCAATTCAACGCCCGGGCGAGCACCCGCGCGGTGGTGGTCTTGCCGACCCCCCGGGCGCCGGTGAACAGGAAAGCATGGTGCACCCGTTCGAGGGCGATGGCGTTGCGCAGGGTCTGGACGATGTGATCCTGCCCCACGATGCCCTCGAAGGCGTCGGGGCGGTACTTGCGAGCGAGAACCAGATAGGACACGGGCGACCTCGTTACTATCGACGCGCGGGGTGAGCCCGTTTCTAATCATCTGGCGGGCGCGGGTAAAGGGCCGGATCGGATCGGGGCGTGAAAAAAGGCTTGACCGCGATCGGCGGTGGGACCTGCGGACAAAATCCCCCCCCTCCCTTGACACCTGACGCATTGCGTAATAGCTATAACGCACAGCGTCAGACGCACTGCACCGGAGGGTTACGATGACCAGGAAAGATTTGGAAAACAACAAGATCGTCAAGCAGCTCAAGGGCCAAATCGACGATATCACCCATCGCGCCGAGACGGAGATCAAGGGTCTCCAGAAGAAGGCCAAGAAAAACAAGACCTACTCTACCTTGCGCAAGAAGGTAGTCGCCGCGGAGAAGCAGGTCGGAAAACAGATCGACAAGCGGCACAACCAGCTCCTCGACGTGCTCGGCGTGGCGAGCAAGGACGACCTCAAACGCCTGACCAAAAAAATCAACGGCATCGCGCGCCAGGTCAAGGATACGGTCCAAGCGGCCGCCTGAGGCGCGCCCGCAAAATCGAGGGTGCCTCCCCTCTTGTGCTCGGGACGACCCTCGGGTAAATCCGGGGGCTGGCTGGAGCGATGGCCGAGCTTGGTTGAAGGCGCTTGACTCGAAATCAAGTGTGCCGAAAGGTACCGGGGGTTCGAATCCCTCTCGCTCCGCCAAACGCATCGACCGTCCCAACGCGTGAGCGGTGTGGCGGCGGTGTTTGAGATAGCCCGGTCCCGGTGACCGGGGTCCGCGAACTCCGCCAGGTCCGAGAGGAAGCAACGGTAGCGGGTCGCCTCGGGGTACTGGGTGCCGGGCTATCACCCAAAAATTGCACTGGAGCGGTGACCGAGCGGTTGAAGGTGCACGCCTGGAAAGCGTGTGTGCTGCAAGGTACCGAGGGTTCGAATCCCTCCCGCTCCGCCAGTTTTTCGGCGCCAAGCGGTCGGCTTCGCTGACCCTCCCTGGCACGGGATCGCAGTTTCTGCTAACCCGGTTTGCCTACGAACTCGGCGATCACTATTCTACGCCGCGTACGCAGCTGAGGAGCGCCCGTGACCGACCCTTCGCCATTCTCCACCCTCGACGACGAAATCGAACGCCGGCTATTGATGGCGCGGCGATTGTTTTTTTCGACTGCCGTCGATAGCGAGTCCGCCACCGACGCGATCCGGAAGCTCTGGTTCATGGAGCTCGAGGCGCCGGGCAAGCCGATCCAACTGGTGATCAACTCACCCGGCGGGTCGGTCGATTCGGGCTTCGCCATCTGGGACACGGTCAAGATGCTCAGCTCGCCGGTCACCACCTTGGTCACCGGGGTGGCGGCCTCCATGGGATCGATCCTGAGCCTGTGCGCGGCGCCGGGCAAGCGGCTGGCAACGCCGAACGCACGGATCATGATCCACCAGCCGTCGATCCACGGCGACCTCACCGGTCAGGCCACCGATCTCGAAATCCACGCGCGCGAGATCCTGCGCACCCGGGACAAGCTGGTCAACATCTATGTCGAGGCCACCGGCAAGGACGCCAAGACGATCAGCAAGGCGATCGATCGCGACACTTGGATGAGCGCCGAGGAGGCGATCGCCTATGGGTTGATCGACAAGATCGTGTCGAGCATCAGCGAGCTCGACGCCGGTTGAGCCGACGCCAGTCTGTGACCGCCCCAGCGGTTGGGGCGAATGAGCCCTATCGCCGGCTGGCAAAGAAGGCCTTGAGCAGCGCCGCCGATTCCTGCGCGAGCAGGCCGGAGACAACCTCGGCGCGGTGGTTGAGGCGCTCGTCCCGCACGATGTCGAGCAGCGAGCCGACCGCGCCAGCGCGCGGGTCCGCGGCGCCGAACACCACCCGATCGAGCCGAGCGTTGACGATCGCCCCGGCGCACATCGGGCAAGGTTCGAGCGTCACGAACAGCGTGCAGCCGAACAGCCGCCAGCGCTCGAGGTGAGCGGCTGCGGCGCGGATGGCGAGCAGCT
>JAUUZB010000674.1 GCA_030590185.1 Deltaproteobacteria bacterium | reverse complement strand
CGCTCCCAGGCCTCGGACATGAAGAGAACATAGAGGCCCTTGGGGTGGCCCTTCTTCTCGAGGGCTGGTGCGGCGGTATCGCTCATGGTCGGCCTTGGGAATCGAGATGAAGGTCCGGCCCCGTGCCGGACGCGTGGGGGCGGACCGTACCACAGCCCTTCGGGGAGAGAAAACGACTGGGAAGGGGGGCCTCAACCGCGGGGTTTGCTCGCCGGTGCTGGCGAGCGACCGGGGACCTACCGCATCATCTCATTGTAGGATGATGCAAGCGGCGACGATGAGGGCGAGCCCGGCCAACAGGGCGGCGAGCGTTGCCCATCCGTGGATGGCCTTGCCGCCCGCCGGTGGCGCCCAGTCCTCCACGGCGCCATCCCACTGCGTCGCCTCTCGCAACGCGGGAATGAGCGCTCGGGCGGATGCGAGCGCCGACGAGAAATCCAACGACTGTGCTGGCGGCTGGGCGTCCCCCGCGATCTGGCGTAGCTCCGCGCACAGCTCCTCGAGCTCCGCTCGTGGTCCGGCGGCGCTCAACCAGGAATCCAGCGCCTGGGTGAGCAAGGGAGCGGCGAGGTCGGGCGACTGGGTCTCGTCAAATACGAGGCCGGCGAGCTTGAGCTCTTTTTGACCTCTGCGAAAGGCAACTGCGTCCATCGCTACATATCTTCCAGCCAGAGGGCGATGCGATCGGTTCGTGCGTCCAGGGTCGTATCGCCAAGCCGGTTCATCACTCCTGGAGCAGCGCGTGCCTCCCCTCATAGATACCGTTGAGGCGACGAGAGGTTACAGTGAGCCGGTTCGAGACTTTCGGCATCAGATTCCCGATGGATCGTTTTCGACGATTCACTTCCGCCGAGGTTTGCGATAATCAGGAAGCCCAGCCGAGGCAGATTCACCCGTGGCCAAAAGCAAACGTCCTTCCAAATCAGCCCCAACCGGAAACCCGGATCGCGCCGGTCTCGCCGGATTGGTGGCCCTTGGTGCCCTCAACGCGATGTGGGCGGTGTTCCAGTGGGGTGAGCTGTTGGTCTCGCGCTCCGGTGGAGAGACCTTCTGCACCATCGACTCCACCTTTGACTGCCGGGCGGTGTGGGACTCGGGCTTCGCCAGCCTGATCCACAGCCTCTCGGGCGTCCCCATCGCCGGTTGGGGCGTCGTCTGGGGATCGGTGGCCCTGCTGCTGCCGCTCTGGGCTCTGAGCCGCAGCGGGGATCAACGTGGGGGACCTGTCTGGTCCGCTATCCTGATCAACGCGGTCGTCGGGATCGTGTCGGTGGCGATCTTTGCCATCGCCTCCTTCCGGGCAGGCTTCTGGTGCATCACCTGTCTGTTCACCTTCGCGGTGGTCACGGTCCACGGCCTGGTCGCCTACTACGAGTGGCGCAAGCACGGCGGCTTTCAGATCGACAAGCGCGCCCTCGGGTTGGTGGGTGGCTGCACCCTGGTCATCTACCTGATCCTGCTCACCCCCGGCCTGCGCACCCCGGGCGCCGCCGCCAAGGAGCAGATGGCGGCGCTCAAGACCGCCCACCTGCAGGCGACGCCCGTATCCGGGGAGCCGGCCAACCCCAAGAGCGCCGAGGATGCTCAGCTCGTCAAGTTCATCGCCAGCCTGTCGCCACAGCTCCAACAAGCCCTGAGCGACTCGATCGAGGTTTACCGCCGGGCGCCGGAAATCCCCTCCCCGCCGCCCCGGCGCCTCCACGGCCCGGCCGACGCGGGCATCCGGATCACCGAGTTCACCGACGTGCTCTGCAGCCACTGCGCCAATTTGCACCAGACCCTGGAGGAGCTGCGCCGCATTCTGCCGGAGAACACCTTCGCCCTCGAGATGCGGCAGTTCCCCCTCGACTCCGCCTGCAACCAGGCGCTCGACGGGCCGTCCAGCTACCCGATCCGCTGCTTCGCGGCCAAGGCCCAGATCTGCTTCGAGACCACCGGGCACGCCAAGGAGCTCACCAGCGCCATCTTCGCCAACGGCCGCAACCTCAGCGAGGATGTGATCTTCGACCTGGCCAAGCCCTACATGAGCCGCGGCGAGCTCGGGGCATGCATCAACTCGGCCGATACGGCCAAGCTGTTGAGCGACGACATCAAATGGGCGATGGCCCACGACATCGAAGGCACCCCGCTGGTGCTGCTCGATGGCCGAGAGGGCACCCACTTCGGGCCATTCCTCTACGCCATGGCGCTGAGCCATCGAAACCTCGACCACCCGGCCTTTGCCAAGCTGCCGAAGCCAAAACGACACGTCGGTCACGACCACTGAGAAGGCGACGGGACCATGGCAGAGACCAAAGAGTGGCGCTGCACGGTTTGCGGCTACATCCACGAGGGTGATCAACCCCCGGAGGAGTGCCCGGTCTGTGGCGTGGGGCCGGAGGAGTTCGAGCTGGTCGAGGACTGAGGGCTCAGCCGCCGTCGCCGCTGCGCAGGCGACCGAGCAGGCGCTCGAGCGCTTCCTGGCTCGATAGGTCGGAGCCGACCTCGGCGAGCAAGCCGCCGACGATCTCCTCGATGCCGCGGTTGAGGACCTCCGCGATGGAGGCGTCCGCGGCTGGTGCGTCGTCCCCGGCCGCAGCGAGGAGCGCCACCATGGCGGCACGGATCTGCTTGCTCTCGTATTCAAACCGGCTGCGCGCCACTGCCCTGTCCAGGCTGTTGGCCACCAACATGACGTCCGTGAATGGCTTGGCGATGTAGTCGGCCGCCCCGAGCTGTACCGCTTCGATGGCGGAGTCGCGCGAGGGATAGCCGGTCATGATCAGGCAGGCACAGTCCGGCTGCGCCATCCGCACGCCGCGCATCAGCTCGATGCCGTCGATGCCGGGGAGGTTCTTGTCGATGAGCATCCCGGCGATCCGCTCGGCCTCGATGATCGGCAGCGCCTCCTCGGCGGATAAGGCGGTCCGCACGTCGAAGCCACGCATGGCGACGACCTTCTCGAGCAACATGCAGATCATCTCCTCGTCATCGATGACCAGGATAGTCTTCGGGAAGGGTGGGAAGTCGAACAGCTTTGCCATGTATCCCCCGGACAACTGGTGTTCCGTCTACACCCGGGGATGTTGGGAAGCAAAGACCGCCGCTAGGCAGTCTCCGATGCCTCGCCAATCGTCTCCAGCTCCTCCCGGTGCCGGCGCAAAAAACGCCGCACCCAAGCCGCCGTGACCACCACCAAGGAAAACCCAGCCGACGGCACGAAACCGAGGGCGAAGGCAAAGGCGGTCCACAGCACCAGAGTCAGCAAGGCCCACAGGACGCTCGGGGTGAGCAGGATGGCGCCGAAGTCGATGATCAGCAGGGGGATGGCGATGACCAGAATAACCGGACCGGCGCGCGCCGCGGTGCCGAGCTTCAAGGTGACCCAATCGTGCTCACCCGCTGCGGTACCAAGGGCGGCGATGAGCTCGTCCGCCTCCCCGGCCATCACGCCGCCCATGGCCCACAGGCTCAACCACACGCACAGGGGGATGAACACCAGGGGCACGAGGATCCACGGCCCCGCCATCTTCCAAGCCAGCCAGAAAATACCAGCGACCACGGCCGGGAAGAACGCAACATAGAGCGCGTAGAAAAAAGCGATCACGAACAGGATGGCGAAATCGAGGGCTCCGGACTCCTCCGCTGGTGCCCCCTCGGGCGGCTCTTGGGTCGCGATGGCATAGGCGAAAAAGAGGGCCAGGCCGACCGCCACCACCAACCCGGTGCGCCAGAACCCACGCCAAAAAGTACCGACGAATAGGCGCAGCTCGCTCTTGACGATCGACCAGGAGTTGGAGGCGACGTTGCCCGCCCGGCCCATGGTCAGAGGTCTCGCCGGTTATAGATGGCGTCGAAGTCCCCGATCTCGTCGAACTGGAGATAGCTGTAGACCTCCGCCTCGTGCGGCTTCACCTTGGCCTCGTAGGCCGCGAAGAACTCCGCCGGGGTCGGCAGCTTACCAGTGAGCGCGG
>JAUUZB010000631.1 GCA_030590185.1 Deltaproteobacteria bacterium | reverse complement strand
TACGACCGCGACACGATCATCGTCGGCTACGACACCAAGCGGGGCGAGCCGCGCCACAAGGGCAAGCGCCGCGGCCCGGAGAATGCCCACGGCGACTGCATCGACTGCAACCGCTGCGTCACCACCTGCCCCACCGGTATGGACATCCGCCGCGGCTTACAGATGGAGTGCATCGGCTGCGCCCAGTGCATCGAGGCCTGCGACGAGGTGATGGCCAAGGTCGGCAAGCCGGCCGGCCTCATCCGCTACACCTCGGAGCGCGAGCTCGAGACCGGGAAGCAGCATTTCGTTCGGCCGCGCGTCTTCCTCTACGGGGCGCTCTTGCTGGTGGCCTTCGCTGCCCTGCTGGTCATCGCCCTGGGCCGGAGCGACGCCAACGCCGAGATCCTACGCAGCGGCCGCGAGCCGTTCCGCACCCTGCCCACCGGCGAGATCGCCAACCTCCTGCGGGTTCGGCTGACCAACAATCTCAACGCGCCCCAAGCATTTGAAATCGCGCTCGAGGAGCCGGCCAGCGCCGACCTGGTGGTGAGCCAGTCGCCGTTTACGGTCGATGGAAACGGGGTCGCCACCCTCGACGTGGTGGCCAAGCTGCCGGAGGAGGCGTTCCGCCGGGGCAAGGCCCAGGGTTTGTTTCGAATCACCTCGGACGCGGGCGTGGAGATCAGCCGAAAATTCATTCTACTCGGGCCGTACCAATGACCATCAACGCACGAGCCTTCATCTCCGCCTACCGTTGGCCGATCTTCATCCTCGGGCTGCTCGGCATGTCGTTCACCGCCCAGGGGATCCTGGTCGTCGTGGCGACCCGGCCGGACACGCCACCGCCGATCGCCGACTACTACGAGCGGGCTCTGGCCTGGGACGCCGACTCGGCCGTCCTCGCCGCGAGCCGGCGCCTCGGTTGGCGGGTCGAGATCGACGTGCCCGCGGGCAAACAGTTCGCGGTGGCCAGCCGGCGGCCGGTCGACATCGTCATCCACGACCGGGAGAACCAGCCGGTGAGCGGTCTACGGGGCCGGCTGATCGCGATCCGGCCAGCGGACACGCGCCTCAACGGAGCGAGTGACTTATTTGAGCTGCCCCACGAACCGGGCCGCTACCGCACCCTGGCTCGCCTGTCCGCCCCGGGGCTGTGGGAGATGAGCATCGACGGACACCTAGGCGACACCCACTTCGTGCACACCGCACGCATCGACCTAGCCGAGGAGGCGAGCGAGTGAGCCCGACCCCAGACCAAGAGCCGACCCTCCGGGTGGTCGGTGCGAGCTGCGCCCACTGCGGCCTCGAGGTCGATGGGGTGTTGCTCAATGACGGCGAGGAGCTGCAGTTCTGCTGCTCCGGTTGCCGGCAGGTCTACGGCATCCTCCACGACTGGGGCTTCGACGGCTACTACCAAATTCTCGACCGCCAGGGCGGCCGTGGCACCCCCGCCCAGGTGAGTGGTCGCCGCTTCGAGGACTTCGACGACGCCTCGCTGCAAGCCGAGCACGTACAGGTCACCGCCCGTCAGACCCGGCGCATTCGGGTCTACCTCGAGGGGGTGCACTGCGCCGCCTGCGTGTGGCTGGTGGAGGAGTTGCCGCGGGCGGTGAGCGGCGTAGTCAGCGTCCGGCTCAACCTCGCCAACGGCGTGGCCGAGGTCGAGTGGGATCCGAGCGAGGTCGCCCTGTCGAGCGTGGCCCGCGCCCTGGACGCCATCGGCTACACGCCTCACCTGCGCCGCCGGGGTGCTGTCGCCGAGGTGCGCCGCGCCGAGGACCGGGGCCTGTTGATCAAGATCGGGGTCGCCACGGTCTGCGCCATGAACATCATGTTCATCCACGGCGCGCTCTACGCCGGCGAGCACCACGGCATGGACCCCCGCTACACCGCGTTCTTTCGCTGGCTGAGCCTGCTCCTCGCCGTGCCGGTGGTCTTCTTCGCCGCCCGACCGTTCTTCCGCGCCGCCTGGGCGGGGTTGCGCCAGCGGGTCCCCCACGTCGACTTGCCCATCGCCATCGCCCTGTCCGGCGCGTTCCTGTTCAGCGCCGTCGCCACGGTGACCGGCGCGGGTCCGGTCTACTTCGATTCCCTGGCCGCCCTGGTGGCGTTGTTGCTCGGTGCCCGCTACGTGCAGCAACGGGCCCAACGCGCCGCCCTCGAGCGCACCGAGAGTCTGCGCGGCGTCGCCTTCATCGAGTTCGCGCGGCGCCTGGATGGCGCCGGTGTTTCCCTGGAGGTCCCGGTCACGACCCTGGCGCGAGGCGACCGGGTAGAGGTGCGCTCCGGGGAGTTGGTCCCGGTCGATGGCGTCATCGTGGCGGGCCGCTCGTCATTGGATAACGCCGTGCTGACCGGCGAACCGGATCCGGTGGCCGTGGCCGTGGGGCATCACGTTCACGCTGGCGCCACCAACCTCGGCGCGCGGATCGTGATCGACGTCGAGGCGGCGGGCGAAGATACACGGGTCGGCGGTTTACTGACGCTGGTGGATGAGGCCATGTCCCGGCGGGCGCCGATCGTGCAGCTCGCCGATCGGGTCAGCCGGTGGTTCGTGGTCACCGTGCTCGGCCTGGCCGTGGTCGCCGGCGGACTCGGCTGGTATTGGAGCCAAGGCGATCTGGGCGCGGCGCTCCAACAGGTGGTCGCCCTGTTGGTGGTCACCTGTCCCTGCGCCCTGGGTCTCGCCACGCCGGTGGCGCTGACCGTGGGGATCTCCCGCGCCGCCCGGGCCGGGATCTTCATCAAGAACCCCGACGTGATTGAGCTGATGGCTCATCTCGACACGGTGCTGCTCGACAAGACCGGCACCCTCACCGAGGGCACGCCCACGGTCACCGCCTGGCGCGGCGACCCAACGGCCCGCGACCTCGCCTTCGCCCTCGAGGCCGAGTCGGCGCACCCGGTGGCCCAGGCCTTTCGACGTTCCCTCGACCGGCCGGTGCGCACGACCCATGAGGTCCGCGACGTGCGCGAGATCCCGGGTCAGGGCATCCTCGGCGACGTCGACGGACGATCGGTGGCGGTGGGCAACGCTAATCTAATGACCACCGTCGGCGCCCGGCTGGGCTCACCGACCTCACACTTTGACGCGTCGGTTGCGACAGCCGAGACCATCGCCGATGGCGCCAGCCCGGTTCAGGTGGCGGTCGATGGCGTGCTGGTGGCGGTGGCCGCGATCGGTGACCCGCTGCGGGGAGATGCGCGCGCCACCATCGAGGCGTTTGTGGCCCGCGGCATCCGCCCGTACATTCTCTCCGGTGATCACCCGCAGGTCGTGGCGCGTCTCGCGGCCCAGCTCGGGATCCCCGCGGCCGACGCTAGCGGCGCCATGACCCCCGAGGACAAGCGCGATCGGGTGGCTGAGTTGATCGCGGACCGAGGAGCGGGCCGAGGAGCGGACCGAGGAGCGGACCGAGGAGCGGACCGAGGAGCGGACCGAGATGCGGGCCACAGCGCGGGCCGCATCATGATGGTCGGTGATGGGGTCAACGACGCCGCCGCCCTCGCCCGGGCCGACATCGGCGTCGCGGTTCAGGGTGGTGCCGGCGCCTCGGTGGTCGCCGCCGACGTGGTCCTGACCCGACCCGGTCTCGCGCCCCTGCTCGAGCTCTGGCTGGGTAGCCGTCGGCTGCTCTGGGTCGTGCGCCGCAACCTCGCCTTCTCCCTGGTCTACAACCTGGCCGGCGCCTCCCTGGCGCTGCTCGGCCTGGTCGGGCCGTTGCTCGCCGCCATCCTGATGCCCCTGAGCTCCTTGACCGTAATCGGCTCCTCGGCCGTGGGCCGTACCTTCAGCCCGCCGCGGCCCCATCGCCCGGCGGCCCGCGTGGCGGGGAGGAGCTGAGCGTGGAGACCATCTTCATCCTGCTGCCCCTCGCCCTGCTGATCGCCGGCATCATGCTCGCCCTGTTCATCTGGGCGGTGCGCTCCGGTCAGTTCGACGATCTGGAAACACCGGCGGTGCGCATCCTCCTGGACGACGACCCGAGTGGCCGGCCGACCACGCCTGCGGCGACCAAGCCCCAACCCGACAACAACCAACCCAGCGACCTGAATTGACGTGAGAGGAAAGAGAGCTCCGATGAGTCAGCTACTCAAACCAACGCGGCTGATCCCCCTGCTCG
>JAUUZB010000712.1 GCA_030590185.1 Deltaproteobacteria bacterium | reverse complement strand
GCTGAATTCGCGACCTTTGTCACCAGCGTCCTTGCCCAGAGTGAGGCTTTTGCCGGCCGGATCGAAGCGATGCAGCGCGGCATGGCCGGTCGGTTGCGGGTCGGGATGATCGACGCCGCTTGTCTTTACGTACTTCCCAACGCCCTGCGTTCGTTTCAGGAGGCGAGCCCGGGGGTGGAGCTGCACCTGAACGTCGAGTCCTCTGGCACGCTCCTCGACCAGCTGCGGGGGTTCGACCTGGACCTCGCCGTGGTGGTAGGGCCGGTGGAGGCGGACGACCTGCGCAGCACGGTGATCGCGGACGAACCGCTGTTCATCGTCAAGCCCAAGGGCAGCCTCGCCCGCAAGCCCAGCCGCGCCCGTTGGTTGCTCTACCCAGCGGGCAGCCGCACCCGCCAGTTGATCGACGCCGCCCTCGGTAGCGAGGGGGTGGTTCCGCGCACCGTCATCGAGAGCGGCAATCCCCAGGTCCTGCGCCAGATGGTGACGATGGGTTTCGGTTGGAGCGTACTGCCGGAGGCGGTGATCGGGGATGGGGAGGATCTGCAGCTGCAGCGGGAGGAGCCGCTCGCCCACCGGCCGATTGTGGCGGTGGTGCGGGCCGACTCGCCTGAGGATCCACGGGTGGCGCGGTTGCTCGCCCTGGTGGGGGTGGCGCCGCGTGGAGAACCCAGTCGGAGCTGAGAGCAAAGATCGGGCGGGCACGGGCGCGGGGAGCTGAGCAGACGGACCTCTTGCCGGGTGAAGTCGAGCTTCTTTTGCACTCTCTCGCTGAGAGCGCAGGCGTCATGGTCACAGGGGCAAGCCCGCCCACCACACGATCACGTCGTCGAGCAACTCGGGCGATGCGTCTAGGGTTACCACGTGTCCCGCCTCGTAGGTCGGCATGCGTACCGGTACCAACGTCCCGTCGTCGAGCTCGAGTTGCACGACGCCGGGACGCGGCGCACCGATAGGCTCGTCTGGCAACGATGTCGCCGCGACGATCGTGTCCGAGTAGCTCGGAAACGCCAACAATTGCGGAGCGCTGTTGACGACGCCGTCGTACACCGCGTGGGTGACGAACAGATCGATCATCGGTAGCACCAACGACAGCTCGTCCATCGCGTTGGTGAGAAAAGCGGGGCCGTCGAGACGCTCAAAACCTGTGAAACTCGGCGCGTAGTACACGTCTTGGGGTTCGAGCGGTCCGAGCAACGCAACGAGCGCCGTTTGGTCGACAGCGTCTTGCGTACGATCGCCCGCCCCGCCGCGCGCTGCGGGCTGCAGCCAACCGATGGTCGTGATCTCGACGCCGAGCAGCTCCTCGACCCTCACCGGATCGGTGATCGCCGCGGTGAAGATATCTCCGACCGAAGCTAGATAGCCCTCAGGCTCGCGGCAATCGTACGAGCAGGGGTCAGGAACGCACGCCGGGCTGACCGGATCGGAACCCACCCCGACCAACGAGGGCTGAATCATCACCGCGGGGCCTAGCTTCGCGAAGAGATTGTCCACGGCGGCATCACCCAACGCGCCGAACCGCGCCGTGAGAAAGGCGTCGATGTCGTCGGCGAGGGCCTCGTCATGGTGCTCCGCCGAGTCACGTAGGCTGGTGTACTGGAACAACAGCTTGAAGATGTTCGCGATGCGTTTCCCGCCCCAGCTCTCGCCGACGAAGATCACGGGATTATCGAGCAGTTGCGGATGGCGCACCAAGAAGCGCAGCACGACGCTCACCACGGCGGTGGCATCGAAGAATGTGTCGAACGTGAGTGTCGGTGGCGGGTCTCCGTCCACCAACGGCATCGAGTAGGAGAAGCCGGTGTTGTGCGGGTCGACATAGAGAAGATTGCCGAGCTCGGCCCATGGCCGAGGATTGGTGATGACCTCGCCGAGGTTGGGACTGTCGAGCGAGACGGCGACGTTCGACGTATTCCCGGCCCACAAGAACATGGTT
This sequence comes from Deltaproteobacteria bacterium, assembly GCA_030590185.1. The sequence continues at coordinate 1,876 of JAUUZB010000712.1, read as the reverse complement.
GCCGAGCCGGGTCCGCCGTTGAAGAAGACCAGCAGCGGCGCGTCTCGTGGCTCCACGTTGGCGGGGCGAAAGGAATACCACATTCGTTCGCGGTTGGTCGTGTAGGACAGGGCGAAGTGCGTTACGTCCCGGCTCGGCAGCTCGAAGAAACCGGCCTCTGGCCCCAAGAGGATCGCGGCACCGTCATCATCGACACAGGTATCAGCGGAGCACGACCAGGCCGGGTCGGCGCACAAACAACCGCAACAGGGCTGTGGCGCGTCCCCCGAGCCGCCCGTAGGATCACCGGGCGGCTGGGCGTCGCCGCTGTCGCCGGGGTCGAGACCGTCACCGCTGTTGCCGGAGAGATCACCGGGCGGCTGGGCGTCGCCGCTGTCGCCGGGGTCGAGACCGTCACCGGTATCGCCGGCGCCGTCTTGGCCTGCAAGGATCGTGGTCGAGTCGGTGCTCGGCTCGGAGTCGCCGGCGCGGTGGTCACCCGCGGCGGGGTGGCAGCCGGCTGTGGCGATGAGCACCAAGGAGCGGGACAGAGCTCGAGTTGCAGCGCGCACGTGCAGAGAATAACAACGGCCGAGCGCCGGGCAAAAGGACAAAGGGACAAGATCGGGCAGGCACGGGCGCGATCCTCCCCCTCCCCTCAATCCCCCGAGCTCCGATCGAGCCGCAGAAAGTAACCCTGGCAGGAGTCGAGCACGAAGAGCTGTTCACCGTTGCCCATCAGGTGCAGATCGCTCAGACAATGGGTCGCCGTCTCGGGAAAGGTCTCGCGCGGGGGCGCGCCGTAGATGGTGGTCACCGCGTCCTCGCCGGTGGCGATGCCGTCGTCCCCGGCGGTGACTAAGCGGATGGCGTCCAATGAGCTCACGTACAAATTGCCATGGGAGTCGAGGGCCAGGCCACGCGGTGACTGAACCGGCAGAGCATTTGCCGGGACGCCGTCCCCCGATGAGCTGGGCAGGCCGTTGCCGAGCACGGTGCGGACCAGACCAGCGGAATCGATCCGTCGAACTCGGTGATTGGCCTCCTCCGCGACGTAGATGCTGTCATCTGGACTCAGGAGCAGACGGACCGGTTGGTTGAAGAGTGACTCCTCAGCTGGCAGGCCTTCGCCAATGTAATCGCCCAGGCCAGGCGTACCCGCGATGGTGGTGATCTTTCTTTTTGTTAGATCGATCCTTCGAATCACGTGGTTCCAGGTGTCGGCGACGTACAGGAGACCGGCTCCGGCATCGAGGGCGAGGCCGGTAGGGCCGGCGAACCGGCTGTGCTCGAGATCGCCGTCGGCGTGCCCCCAGTTCTGGTACGAACCAGCCAGGATGCTCACCGTCCAGGTGGCGGGATCATCCGGATCGACCATGCGCACCCGTCGAATCACGTCCCCCCAATACTCCGACACGTAGATTACGGCCGGCGTCTGGCTCTCGTCGATCGCGATGCCCGAGGCGTCGCTGAACAGCCGGGTCGTGCTGGCCGGGTCTTCGCCGCCGGAATCCAATGAACCACCCGGGAAGCCCGCCACGCTCGAGACGGTCTCCGCGGCGAGGTCGATCAACCGGAGCTGCCCATGCAAGCCGTCCGCCACCAGAAAGGAGTTGCCATCGCTCAGCGGCGTCAGGGCCCAGGGGTTGACCAGAAAGGCGTGGTCGAAGCTGCCATCCCCGAGGTGGACGGGCCCAACCACCGTGGAGATGGTCCCGCCGGCGTCCGGTGCGATCATGCGGATCGAGCGATCCTCGCCCACGAACAGATTGCCGTCCCCATGACGGGCGAGCGGCCCGGGGTAGGCCAGCTTGGCGTCGGCGGCCGGGCCACCGTCCCCTTCCCCACCCTGATAGCCGCCGGCCACGAGGTGGATCTCACCGCTGCCGGGTACGTC
>JAUUZB010000233.1 GCA_030590185.1 Deltaproteobacteria bacterium | reverse complement strand
ACGGTGGTCAACATCACCCCCGACGGCATGGGCCTGCGTTTCGTGGACAAGTCCCCGGCTTTTGCCGCGGGCATCGGCGCCCTGATCAGCCGGCTGCTCGACCACAAGGGCGGCAGCGTGGCGGCCCGCACGGTGAGCAAGTCGGTGCGGGCCGGCGCCGCTTGGGCCTATCCGCTCGGGGACCAGGACACCGAAACCTGGCAGAAGACCATCGCGCCGGTTTCCCTGCATGGCCTGAGCCACGACGGCGCCGCCATGGCGGCCGACCGGCGGCCCGACGTGGATGAGGTTGTCCTGTTTTTCATCACCACGCCGGAGGATCCGGGCAAGGCCTACCATTGTATGGCCAAAGTGGTGCGCCACATCGACGACGGGTTCGCGGTCGAGTTTCAATCGCCTGATATTGAGTTTCGGCGGACTATCTCTGGGCTGCGGAGATCTGCGGCGAAGGAGTAGTGCGTGGAAAGCAAACCGCAACAGCTCCGTTCTTGATGGCCAGTTGGCCGTCTTCGGCGAAGCGACGGCGGAGGAGCTGAGCTCCTACCTCTTCCGCGAGATTGAGTCTCTCACCAACTTTGCGGAGTGTCCGAGGTCGGTGTCGGCGACCGCTCCGGTGCCGGTGGCGGTTCCGCCTTTGGTGACGGTGACCGCTCCGGCGACGGCGACGGTTCCGCCTTTGGTGACGGTGACCGCTCCGGCGACGGTGGCGGTGGTGGTTCCGGCTTCGGCGTCGGTGACGGCGACGATGGCGGTGGCGATGGCGGTGGCGATGGCGGTTCCGGCTTTGGCGACGGTGACGGCTCCGGCGACGGCACGACGTCGGTGGCCTCCGCCTGGTCCACGGGCAACAGGGAGCTCGCGGCCTCCTTTTCCAGGGTCTCGTTTGCTCGCTCCAGCCCCATCTGCCAGCCGAGGGCAAAGAACAGCCCTGCGATCACGAGAGCGCCCATCACCGCTACCGGCAGTCCGATACCGCGACGCCCGCGGTCGCCCCGCTCGGGGCGTGACGTGGGCAGGGTGAGAACCGCGGGCGGCGGCTCTTCTGGCTTCGGCTTCAGGGCGCTCAACACCTCAACGGTAGGCCTCGGCTTTGCAGCCCTCAACACCTCAACGGTCGGCTTCCGCTTCGCAGCGCTCAGCACCTCGACGGTCGGCTTTGGCTTCGCAGCGCTCAGCACCTCGACGGTCGGCTCTAGCTTCGCAGCGCTCAGCATTTCGACGGTCGGCTTCGGCTTCGCGGCGTTCGGCTCGCCTCTGGTGGGGCGATCCCGCCGGTCAGCCCGCGGTGAGGCGGCGGGCTCGACGACCGGCGTGGTGATCACCTCCCCCAGCTGCTCCGGCCAGGTCTCACTCAAAAACTTCGCCAGATCCCGTTGCGGATCCAACCCCGCGCTCTTGAAGTGCTCGAGGAGCTGCGCGGCAAAACGATGAATATCCTCGGGGCGAAGCTCCGGGATGATCGCCAGCGACCGCCCCACCACCGCGACCAGAGCGTCGGGGGCACTCGGGTTGAGCCGCTTGACCGGGGTGAAGCCGCCCGCGGTGACCTCGCGGGTCACCTGCACGCCGGCTGACTCATACGGCGACCGGCCGCAGAGCAGATAGTACAGGAGCGCCCCGAGCGAGTAGACGTCGCTGCGCGCGTCACAGGCGGCGCCCACCACCTGCTCCGGCGCCATGAAGGCCGGGTTGCCGATGGTCGCGCCGGTGCTCCCCACTTGACTCGCAGCCACGCTGGCCATGCCGAAGTGCATCAGGCGGACCTGCCCCGCTTCGGTGATCAACACGAACTCCGGCCTGACGTCGCCGTGCAACACACCTTGCTTGTGGGCGTAGGCGAGGATCTGGGCCAGGCGATAGACGACCAGCGCCGCGTGCGCGGGCGGTGGGCAGCCGTGGCGTTGGACGAGCTGCTCGAGGGTGACGCTCGGCTGGTACTCGGTGATGACGAACGGCTCCTGGTCATCCCGACGCGACCAATCGAGCACCCGGACTACCCCTTCGTGGGTCAATTTGCTCCACTCGGCCGCGGCCTGACGGAAGGCGGCGCGCGCCTTGTCCTCACCGGCGAGGAAGCCGTGCAGGCCCTTGATGCAGATCGAACGCTCGGTCTTGGTGTCGTAGCCCTTGTAGGTGTCACCGGTGGCGCCGTGGCTCATCATGTCGCCAACTCGATACTGCGGCGGCAGCGACACCAAGCGGCGGCCTTGCTCCGGCTTGGCCACCTGCCGCCAGCTCAGGCGGTAGAGCGCGGTCTTGCCCGCCTTGCCCTTCAAAGAGACCGCCCCCACCGACTCGAAGGGCCAGCCGGTGCTCTCCTGGTACACCGTATCGGAGACCCAAATTTCGTTCGCCGCCGCCTCGTGCTCGATGCGGGCCGCCACGTTGACCACGTCGCCGTGGAGATCGCCATCCTGGGTGATGGCCACCCCGCAATTGAGCGCGATCCTAATGTGGATCTCGTCGTCCGGCACCCGAATGTCCCGGTTGTGGTCGGTCAGGATGTGCTGCATCGCCGCCGAGACTGCCAAGGCATCATTGACCGAATCGAAGCAGGCCATGATGGCGTCGCCGATGGTCTTGATGATCACGCCGCCGACGTCTTGGATCAACGGGAAGAGCAAGGCGTTGTGGCTGAGGACCTTCTCGCGTCCTTTTAGATCACCGTACTTCTCATAATAGGCGGTGCTCGCCACCAGGTCGGTGAACATCACGGTGACGTTCTTTTCGAAGCGTTCCTTGAGCGCCGCATCCTGCTGGGCGCGCAAGGCCATCAGCTCATCGTGCTGCTTGCTGTCGAGCACCACGGTGTGGGCGGCCGCGTCGGGCGCATGGAGATCCTCCAGGGTTTGGTCTCCCCAGGTGTTCGGACCTCCAGTCGGTCGGGTAGGCTTTTTGCGCGCCATTCGCCTCTCGAGCGCGGGTGAAGCGCGAGTCTATATCAAACTAGGAGAGGCCGTCTGCTCGCCTCCACGGGGCGGGGGAGTCACCTCGAGTCTGCCTTGCCTTGGCGTAGGGTGGCAGCTCGCGCGCTGGTGGCGGCCGGTTGATTCGAACCGCCCCGGTCGTGGTAAGGCGGCTTCATGCTCTCCTTATCGTTTGTGCTCTTGGTGTCCCTCGCGGCTCACGATGTCGAGGAGGGCGGACTCCTCGGCTACTACCGCCAACCGACCACGGACGGCCGGACTGTCCTGTTTGTGGCGGAGGGGGATCTCTGGAAGGTCCCCATCGCGGGTGGGCTCGCCCAACGGCTCACCTCCCACCCGGGGGACGAGCTCTCGCCGTCCCTATCCCCGGATGGTGCCTGGGTCGCCTTCTCGGCCGAGTATGAGGGCAGCCTCGAAGTCTACGTCATGCCGACCAGCGGTGGGTCGCCCCGTCGGTTGACCTTTGATGGCAGCGCCGCGCGGGTCCGGGGGTGGACGCCGGGCGGGGAGATCCTCTTCTGCTCGCGTCATCACGCCACCCTGCCGGACTGGCAATTGGCGACGGTGCATCCCGAGACCGCCGAGCGCACCCTCATCCCCCTCGCCCAGGCGAGCCAGGGCAGCTACGACGACCGCGGGCAGACGCTCTTTTTTACCCGCCTGGCTTTCCAGGGCAGCAGCACCAAGCGCTACCGGGGCGGCACCGCCCAGAACATCTGGCGCTTTGGGCGGGGCGATCGGGAGGCGGCGCCCTTGACCGCGGACTTCCCCGGCACCAGCAAGAGCGCCCTGTGGTGGAAGGGGCGCGTCTACTTCGCCAGTGATCGTGACGACACCATGAACCTGTGGAGCATGGAGCCGGACGGCGGCGACGTGCGGCAGCACACGCACCACCGCGGCTGGGACGTCCAGTCGCCGGAGCTCGGGGCGGGCAAGATCGTTTATCAGCTCGGGGCAGATCTGCGCGTCTACGACATCGCCTCCGCCAAGGATGTGGCGCTGGCGATCACCCTCGCCTCGGACGCCGACCAGCTGCGGGAGCGTTGGGTCCACGAGCCGTTGGACTACCTCACCGCGGCGCACCTCTCGCCGGATGGCGAGCGGGTGGCGCTCACGGCGCGCGGCCAGGTCTTCGTGGCACCCGCCGGCCTCGGGCGTTTGGTCGAGGTGACCCGCAACAAGGCCGTGCGCTACCGCGATGCCCGCTTCTTGCCCAAGACCGAGTCGCTGGTGGCGCTCTCCGACGAAACCGGCGAGCTCGAGTTCTGGCGGCTCGCGTCCGACGGCAGGGAACAAACCGAACAGCTCACCCACAACGGCGCGATGTTCCGCCATTACGGGGTGCCCTCACCCGACGGCGCGCGGATCGCCTTCATCGACAAGAACTTCGAGCTGTGGGCCTTTGAGGTCGAGACCAAGCGGTCCAAGCGGATCTCGGTGTCGCGCGCCTCATCCCAGCTCGACCTGCGTTGGTCCCCCGACAGCCGCTACCTCGCCTACGTCGAGTACGCCGCTAACACCTATCTGCAAATCTGGCTCTATGATGTCGAGACCGGCAAGAAGACCGTGGTCACCAGCGATCGGGTCAACAGCTTCAGCCCCACCTGGAGCCGGGATGGCGAGCACCTCTACCTCATCTCCGATCGCCACCTGGTATCGGTGGTCCGTGGCCCGTGGGGCTCCTGGTCCCCGGAGCCCTTCCTCGACGAGCCGGCCGAGCTCTATGTCCTACTGCTCAAAAAGGACGGGCGTTCGGCCTTCGCGCCGCCGGACGAGCTGCACCCCGGCGACGACGAAGATGATGACGAAGATGATGACGAGAAGAAGAAAGAGAAGAAGAAAGAGAAGAAGGACGACAAGGGTGGAGATTCAGATGACGAGGCGCCGCCGGAGGTGGTCATCGACTTCGCCGGCCTCGCGTCGCGCTTGGTGCCGCTGCCGCTGCCCCCCGGCAACTACGACGATCTGTCGGCCACCGACGAGCATCTCTATTGGGTGCGTTGGCGCGCCGCCGTCGACGAGAAACTCGAGCTGGTGGCAACGTCGATCGAGCCGCCGGCCTTGCACGTCGAGCGCGAGATCACGACCGTCGCTGAGGAGATCGAAGACTACCAGCTGAGCGGCAACTGCGAGAAGGTGCTGGTGCGCACCAAGAAGGAGATCTACGTGCTCGACGCGGATGGCGCCGAGCCGAAGAAGCTCGCCGAGCAGGCCCTCGATCTCTCGGGCTGGCGTTTCTCTTTTGCGCCGCGCGACGAGTGGCGGCAGATGTTCAGCGAGGCCTGGCGTCTGGAGCGCGACTATTTCTACGACCGCAACATGCACGGTGTGGACTGGCCGGCCATGCTCGCCAAGTATCGGCCCCTCGTCGATCGCGTCACCGAGCGCGGTGAGCTCAGCGATCTGTTGCACCAGATGGTCGGTGAGCTCTCGGCCCTGCACATCTTCGTCTGGGGGGGCGATTTTCGTACGGGTGACGACGACATCGAGCCGGCCCATCTCGGCGCCGCTTGGCAACGCGACCCCAAGGCCGGCGGCTACAGGATCACCGGCATCTACGAGACCGATCCGGACTATCCGGCGGAGCGCTCACCCCTGTCGAAGCCCGGCATGGACCTCGGTCCAGGCGACGTGATCGAGCGCATCGACGGCGTGCTGACGCTCTCGGTGCCCGACGCGGCGGCCCTGTTGCGCGGTAAGAGCGGCCGTCAGGTGCGCCTCAGCGTGCGTCCGCGCGGTACCAACCGCTCCCGTGATTTGATCGTGGAGCCGATCAGCCCGGGGGCGGCGAGTAAGTTGCGCTACGGCGCCTGGGAGCTCGAGCGGCGGCAACGGGTCGAGGCGCGCGGCTCCGGCACCATCGGCTACGTGCACTTGCGCGCCATGGGCGGCAGGGATTTCACGAGCTGGGCGCGCAACTTTTATCCGGTGCACGATCGCGCCGGCTTGGTGATCGACGTGCGCCACAACCGTGGCGGCAACATCGACTCCTGGATCCTCGGCCGCCTGCTGCGCCAGGCGTGGTTCTATTGGGCGCCGCCGATCGGCGATCCCAGCTGGAACATGCAGTACGCATTTCGCGGCCACCTGGTGGTGCTGTGCGATGCCCACACCGCTTCGGACGGCGAAGCCTTTGCCGAGGGCTTCCGGCGTCTCGGTCTCGGCAAGGTCATCGGCACCCGCACCTGGGGTGGCGAGATCTGGCTCTCCTTTGACAACTGGCTGGTCGACAAGGGTATCGCCTCGGCGGCCGAATACGGCGTCTACGGCCCGGAGGGGGAGTGGCTCATCGAGGGACACGGCGTCGACCCGGACGTGGTGGTCGACAATCTTCCCCACGCGACCTTCAAGGGGGAGGATGCTCAGCTCGACGCGGCGATCGATCACCTGTTGGAGTTGATCGAGAGAGATCCGCGCCCGGTGACACCGGTGCCGGCGCGCCCAGACAAGTCGGTGAAGTAGATTCGGCGCAGGCCTCAGCCCGCCTCGCGCAAATCCTTGCCCCGCTCGATCGTCTCGACCCGCCGTGAGACGTCGGCGGTGGCGTGGCGCAAGATGCGCATCACGTCGTCCATGTTGGAGAGCTTGCCCACAAAGGGCTCGAAGGTGGCGCGTACCTCCTCGCGAAACTCATCGAGAGATTCGATGTGCTCCGAGAGGGTCGCAATCCATTCGAGCGATTTGCCGCGGTTGCGGGTGAGGGCATCGAGCTTTTTGTCGATAGCGTCGAGGCGTT
>JAUUZB010000732.1 GCA_030590185.1 Deltaproteobacteria bacterium | reverse complement strand
TCGTTATCGGAATCGAGGAGGTCGGCGGGACAGTCCGGCCCGTCCGGATCATCGAGGGCACAGCTGTCCCAGCCATCGAGGTCGCTCCAGCCGGAATACTCGGCCAGGCAAACTTCGACGCAGTATCGGTCGCCATCGCAGACGTCGTGGCATTCGTGGGCCGAGCCGTAAGGACCGATGTAGCAGGAGAAGATCCCCAGGCCGAAGAGCGGGAGGAGCATCAGAGTCAATTTTTTCATGGTATCCTCGCGGCCCCGATGCGTGCCGGGGCATGAAGTCCATTGTCGCGCGCCGATGGGCGCGCTCATGGAATTCAACACCGCGGGGGCGAGGATCCGTTACTTTTGAAATTGGGCCAGCGAAGTCGGGGGGTTGCGACTACGCTTTGGCCAGGCGCTCAGCCATCACCGCCACCACGACCGCCTGCACCGCGCGCTCGTCGAGCTCCCGAAGCTGGGCGAGCAGGAGGCTGGCACAGTGTTGCAGCCCGACACGGGTGAGCTCACCAACGTCGAGGGGGAAGCGCAGCTCGCCTCGGTGCACGAAGCGCAGAAGCTTCTCGAGGTCTTTGGTCGTGACCTCGGTGAGACCGGGTGGTCCGTGCCTCACGGGTTATTTGCGGTTCGCCCGCATCCGTAGCTCGGCCCAGTCCTCTTCGATGTGAACCTTGGCCGCGGCCCGCTGTTCGGCGGTGAGCGTGCCGAACCGCCGTTGAAGATCGAAGTACTCGTCGAGCCCTTCGAAGGTCGGCTCGTAGTTGAGCGTCCAGCTCTTGCCGCCCTCAATCTCCATCAGCGGGAAGATGCCAGATTCGACCCCGAGACGCGCGAGCAACACCCCGTCCTTGGCGTCGGAGCGCCAGCCGGTTGGGCATGGGCTCTGGATCAACAGGAAACGGAAGCCCTTGGTCTCCGCCGCGCGCCGGAACTTGATTTTGAAATCCTCGTGAAAGGCGATGGAGGCGGTGGCGGCGTAGGGGATCTTGTGCGCCGCGATGATCCCCATCATGTCCTTCTTGGGATGCTCGGAGGGCTTGCCCATCGGGGTGGTGGTGGTCCAGGCGCCGACCGGGGTAGCGCCAGAGCGCTGCACGCCGGTGTTCATGTACGCCTCGTTGTCGTAGCAGACGTACATCACATCCTCGTTGCGCTCGGCTGCCCCCGACAAGGCTTGGATGCCGATGTCAAAGGTGCCGCCGTCGCCGGCCCAGCCGACCACGTTGATCCCCTTGCCGTTGATCCCCTTCTCGCCGCGCACCTCGAGGGCCGCTTGGATTCCGGAGATGCTGGCGCCGGTGGTCTCGAAGGCGTGCAGCAACAGCGGTATGTGCACCGCCGAATTGGGAAACGACCCAACCGACACCGCGGCGCAGCAGGCCGGGATCGAGAGAATCGTGTCCGGGCCGAGCTCCTCGAGGGCGAGCTTCATGGCGATGCCCATGGTGCAGCCGCCGCAGTTGACGTTGCCGGGACCAAAGGGCTGGGCGCAGAGGTCTTGTGCCGTACTCATCGTGGATCTCCAATCAGGAGGCGGCCTTGGCCGCTGCCGTTTCCGGGAGAATGCCGATCCAGGTCGGCTCGCGGGGCGGTTGGTCGGTGGCCATGGTCTGCTGGATGATGTCGACCAGGGTGTCCGGGGTGATGTCCTGGCCGCCCAGGCCGACCACGAAGGAGTGAATCAGCGGCCGCTTCTCTTCGTTGTAGAGGGCGGCCCGCACCTCGGTGGAGAAGATCCCCTCGCCGCCGAGGGAGATGTTGCGGTCGATGACGCAGACCTTGTCCTTGCCCACCAACAGCTCACGCAGCTCCTCGGCCGGGAATGGCCGGAAGCGCCGGACTCGAAGGATCGCTGGCTTGATGCCGCCGGACTGCTTGCCGTCGAGCAGGGTGCGCGCCGTATGGGAGGTGGTGGCACTGGTGACCATCACCACGTCGGCCTTATCGATATCGCCGTAGACCTCCACCGCGCGGTAGCGGCGGCCGAAGAGCTTCTCGAACTCCTCCTCGACCTCGCGCTCCAGCAGGCTGACGCTCGCCAGGGCGCGATCGATCTTGCGGCGGAAACTCGGGTAGAGCTCCGGGATGGTCAGGCCACCAAAGATGTGCGGGTGCCTCGGGTCCAGGATGTGCTCCGGCTCGAACTTGGGCAGGAACTCCTTGACGACGTCGAGGGGCGGCACCACCACGGCGGTGGCGGTGTGGCTCAGCACAAAGGCGTCGAGCACCACCATCGCCGGCAAGCCCAGGGCCTCGGCGATGCGGTAGCTGATCAGGGTGGAGTCGAGCACCTCCTGATTGTCGGCGCAGTAGTACTGGATGCAGCCGGTGTCGCGCATGGAGAGCGAGTCCTGCTGGTCGGTCCAGATGCTCCAACCCGGGCCCACCGCGCGGTTGACGTTGGCTAAGACCACCGGCGCCCGTGAGCCGGCGGCCCACCAGATGAGCTCGCCCATCAGCAGCAGGCCCTGGGAGCTGGTAGCGGTGAACGACCGCGCGCCGGCCATCGAGGCGGCGATCACCACCGCCATGGCCGAGTGCTCCGACTCCACTGGGATGTAGCGCGAGTTGACCAGGCTGCCGTCGGCCACCATGTCGCTGAGGCGCTTGATGATGTCGGTCTGCGGGGTGATCGGATAGGCCGCGATGACCATGCCGCCATTGGCATTGCCGGCCAGGGTGGCACCGTAGGAGGCCGCGTGATTGCCGGTGAGCAACATGCGCTCGCCGATGATGTTGTCGCCGCTCATACCGTTTCCTCCACCATATCGATGATGCCGCGGGGGCATTCCTCGTAGCAGATGCCGCAGCCTTTACAGTAGTCCAGCTCGATGTGGTAGACGCCGTTCTCCCGCCAGATGGCCGGCTCCGGGCAATAGATGTAGCAGCGATCGCAGGCGGTGCAGGTGCCGCAGGACAAGCAGCGCTTGGCCTCGGCGAAGCCGTCCGGGAGCTCGCCGACCACTTCGTTCCAGCCGCTGAGGCGCTCCGCGACGCCCAACCGCGGGCGCACGATGCGCGGCGCCTTGTCAAAGGCGAAGCGGTTGATGTTCTCGATGCGGATGATCTTGTCTAGCCGCGGCGCCCAGGTGTCCTCACGGAAGTGCAGCTCGAAGCCGAGGTCCTTGTGAACCTCGTAGGCGGCGGCGCGGCCGCGACCGATGGCCGCGGTGACCGTGCCGTCCCAGGTGGCGCAGTCGCCAGCCATGAAGAGCTTGTCCCGGTTGGTGCGGACCTTGTCCTTGGCGAGCTCCACGCCCTCGGCGAAGGCGAGGTCGGTCCATTGGCCGGTGGCCAGGATGACCTGATCACAGGGGATCTCGTGGCGCGAGTCGGGGATGGGCACCGGCCTGGGTCGGCCGCTCTTGTCGGCCTCCTCGAGCCGCATGCGCTCGCAGACCAGGGCGGTGATCTTGCCGTTCTCGTGCTTGACCTCTAGCGGCGAGGTGAGCTCGGTGAGGGTCACGCCCTCGGCCAGGGTGTTCTCGATCTCCTCGGGGATGGCCGGCATCTGAGCCTGGGTGCGCCGATAGACGATGTGGACGTTCTTGTCCTTCTGCTTGCGGATGGTCACCCCGGCCGCGTCGATGGCGGTGTTGCCGCCGCCGATCACCACGACCCGCTCGCCGACGTTGATCTCGCCGCCGAGGTTGTGCTCGCGCAGCAGATTGAGGCCGTGGTCGGCGTGTTCCTCGCCCGGGATGTCGAGCTTGGTGGAGATCATCATGCCGACCGCGATGATCACC